>JAVEEH010000026.1 GCA_030840545.1 Frankiaceae bacterium
CGAAGCCGCGCACGAACCGCGACACCGACCGGTCGAACGCCTTGGCGATGCCGGACTGGTGATGCTTGGACGGCGCGACCTGTTGCACGACCTTCTGGTCGACCGTCACGGTCAACGTGCTCATCGAACTGCGAGCGGCGAGCACCTTGAGCTGTCCTTGCAGCTGCTCGATCTCGGTCTGGACGTCGGTGACGTGCTGCTGCACGGCGAGGGTCTCGCCGATCGTGTTGGCCTTCGACAGCAATGTGAGGAACACCGACCGGGTGGCGCCGAGCGCCTTGATGCGGGCCTGCACGTCGACGTACTTGTTGGTCACGTCCTGACCCGAGGTCTGCACCGCCAGCACCTTGACCCCGGTGAACTTGCGGACCCGGCTGATCGCGTCGTCGAACACCGCGACCGGCACCCGCAGCGTCACCTGACCGCTCGGGGCGTAGCCACCCTCGGTGGTCCGGCTGTCGGACACATAGCCGTGCTCGAAGTTGGCCAGCCCGGTCAGCAGGTCGAGCGTGTGCGCGACCTGACCCTTCTGCACCTGCAGGTCGAGCTCACCGGTCTTGATCACCCGGTCCGCCACACCGGGCACCGGCGTCAGCCGCTTGCCGGAGTACTGACTGAACGAGAGGTCCGGCGCCGCAGCACCCGCTCCGATCGCCCCGCTACCCGAACCCCCGGCTGAAGAATCCGCCAGCCGTTGGGACTTGGACGCGCCGTACGGCGCCGGCGACGCGACCACGGCCGGAACGTGGGCGGATGTGGAACCAGCGGAGTTGCCTCCCGTCGCGCTCGGCGGCGCACCGACCGCGTTCGGCCTGGTCGTGAGGCGGTTCGCCGGCGACGACCCGCCGCCGAGGGCGAACGGCAGGACGACGAGGACGACGGCTGCGGTGGCGGCGATGGCGATCCAGGCGCGGCGGGACGGGCGGCGCAGCCGCATCCGTGCCGCGGGTTCGGCGGACGGGGCGATGTGCTCGCGCAGCCGGTCGACGGCGCCGGTGGGAACCTCGAAGTCCTCAGCCGCCGCGGCGAGACCGCGTTCGAGCATCTCGTCGGTGATCATCGCGCCACCTCCACGTCTGCCCAGGCGTTGAGCGCCGGGTCATCGGCCAGCCGGCGGCGAGCCTCGGAGAGCCGCGACTTGACCGTGCCGGGCCGGCGCTGGATGGCGACGGCGATCTCTCGCTCGGCGAGCCCGCTGTAATAGCGCAAGATCACCGGCACCCGCAGGTGCTCGGGCAGGCGTTCCAGGGCGTCGAGCAGGCAACGGCCGAGCGCCGCGTCCTCCGCGTCGTGCTGCGGGTCAGCCTTTCCCGGCAGCGTGTCGAGCGCATCGTCGCCGGCCCGCTGCCGCCAGACCCGCTCGCCGCGCACCCGCGAGATGCACGCGTTGACCACGACGCGATAGAGCCAGGCGCGCCTGCCGTCGCCGGCCGGGATCGCGTCGCGGAAGCGCCACACGCGCAGGAAGGCGTCCTGCACCGCGTCCTCGGCGTCGACCGGCGAGCGCAGCACCATGCACGCGGTCCGGTACGCCGTCGGGTAGGCCTCGGCCAGCCAGGCATCCAGGTCGTCCACGTCAGTGAGACTCCTCCGGCGGGCAATTGGTTCGCCACCCTTGACGGCCATCGGTCGCATAGGCTCGCCCGGTGCCGGACTACGAGGAGACCCCCGTCCTCGCGTCGCTGATCGTCGACCTCGGCGAACGGCGGCGGATGGCAGCGACCAACGCCGACCGGCTCCGCCGCCGGCTGGCCGACGTCGAGGCGATGCACGAGCCCGACGCCGACTCCGAGTGCCCGACCTGTCAGGCGTCGGCGCCGTGCCCGACCCTCCGGCTGGCCCGCGGTGAGATCGACTTCGAGACGGCGTGCGCCGCTGTGCGCGGGCTCATCGACCTGACCGCGGCGGAACAGGACGGGCCGACGCCGCCGCCGATCCCGCGGCTGAGCGAGCTGCTCGCCGGCTCCAGCCACGGGGTGGACCGGTTCTTCGACGTCCTGCTGGGAACCAGCGCCGGCGACTGACGCCGCCGACGACAACGAGCGTCTAGCGCGGGGCCATCCTGATCGCGCCGTCCAGCCGGATGACCTCGCCGTTGAGATAGCCGTTCTCGACGATCTGCCGCGCGAGGGCGGCGTACTCGGACGGGTCGCCGAGCCGCGCCGGGTGCGGGACCTGCTTCGACAACGAGTCGCGGGCCGGCTGGGGCAGTCCGGCGAGCAACGGCGTGTCCATCAGACCGGGCGCGATCGTGCACACCCGGATCAGCTTGTCGGCAAAGTCACGGGCGATCGGCAGGGTCATTCCGACGATGCCGCCCTTCGACGCGGAGTAGGCCGCCTGACCGATCTGCCCGTCGTAGGCCGCCACCGACGCCGTGTTGACCATGACCCCGCGCTCACCGTCGACCGGCTCGGTCTGCACCATCGCCGCCGCGGCCAGCCGGATGACGTTGAAGGTGCCGATCAGGTTGACGCGGATGACCTGTTCGAACGCCCCGAGCGGCAACACGCCTTGCTTGCCGATGACACGACCCGGCGTACCGATGCCCGCGCAGTTGACCACGATCCGTAGCGGCGCGAGAGCGACCGCTGCGTCGACGGCCTGCTGCACGGCCGTCTCGTCGGTGACGTCGGCCGGAGCGAACCGGCCGCTGATCTCTTGCGCCCGCTGCTCCCCCGCCGATGATGGAAGGTCGAGGATGACGACCTGCGCTCCGGCTTTGGCCAGCTCGGTCGCGGTGGCGAGGCCGAGGCCGCTCGCGCCTCCGGTGACGATCGCTGAGCTTCCGTCAATCCGCATCGGATGTCTCCTCCTCGACGACGACGAGCACCGTGCCCGCCTCGACCTGCTGTCCCGCTTCGACCTTGACCTCGCTGACCGTGCCACCCGCGGGTGCGGCGACGGTGTGTTCCATCTTCATCGCCTCGAGCACGACCAATGGTTGTCCGGCCCGCACGGTCGCGCCGACCTCGACCAGCACGCGCACCACGGCTCCGGGCATCGGCGCCACGAGCGATCCCGCCGCCGCGTGCGCTTCCGCGTCGGCGAACGGCGGCAGGACCCGGTACGACGACGACCCCAGCGCTGAGTCGACGTCGACCGTGTCGCCGGCGAGCGCCACCCGCAACCGACGGCGAACGCCGTCGACGGTCATGTCCACCTGCTCAGCAGTCCCGTGATGTACGACGACGTCGAGAGCTCGGCCGTCGACTTGTGCGGTCAGCGCGCCATCGCGGGCGAACGCGTAGTGCACGACGAGGTCGTCACCACCGCTGTGCAACGTCAGCTGCTGCGGCTGCGAGGGGTTGTTGCGCCAGCCACTCGGCAGCTGAGCAAGCACGACCGCGGTCGCGCGACGGTGCGCCTGCACCGCGACGGTCGCCCCCAGGGCGTGGACGTCTCGCCCGGCGACGTCCAACGGCGAAGCTGCCAGCTCAGCCGGATCGAACCGGTCGAGGAACCCGGTGTCCGTCCGGCCCGCGACGAAGTCGTCGTGGCCGAGGATGCGCACGA
>JAVEEH010000039.1 GCA_030840545.1 Frankiaceae bacterium
CTGCTCCTCCTCGATCGCCGGGTCGACCCGCAGCGGCTCGTAACGCTCGTCGGCCGGCGTCACGAACTTGTTGACCCCGACGATGACCCGCGAGCCGGCTTCGATCTCCTGGGAGTTGCGGTAGGCCGCCTGCTCGATCTCGTCCTTCTGGAAGCCGCGCTCGATCGCGGCCACCGCCCCGCCCATGTCCTCGACCCGGGCCATCAGCTCGCGCGCCGCTGCCTCGACCTCATCGGTCATCGCTTCGACCGCGTAGGAACCCGCGAACGGGTCGACCGTGGCGGTCAGGTCCGTCTCGTTGGCGAGCACCTGTTGAGTGCGTACGGCGAGCCGGGCGGCCTTCTCGGTCGGCAGCGCACTCGCCTCGTCGAAGGAGTTGGTGTGCAGCGACTGAGTGCCGCCGAGGACCGCGGCGATGGCCTGGGTCGTCACGCGGACGAGGTTGACTTCGGGCTGCTGCGCCGTGAGCTGAACGCCGGCAGTCTGCGTGTGGAACCGCAGCATCTGCGACTTGGGATCCCGCGCGCCGAACTCGTCACGCATGACCTGCGCCCAGATCCGGCGGGCCGCGCGGAACTTCGCCACCTCCTCGAGCAGCGTCGTTCGCGACACGAAGAAGAACGCGAGCCGCGGCGCGAAGTCGTCAACGTCCTGACCGGATGCGACCGCAGCGCGCACATACTCGATGCCGTCGGCGATGGTGAACGCGATCTCCTGCGCAGGCGTCGCCCCGGCCTCAGCCATGTGATAGCCGGAGATCGAGATCGTGTTCCACTTCGGGATCTCGGCCCGGCAGTAGCGGAACACGTCGGTGACGAGCCGCAGCGACGGCTTCGGCGGATAGATGTAGGTGCCGCGGGCGATGTACTCCTTCAAGAAGTCGTTCTGGATCGTCCCGGTGAGCGCCTTCGCCGGGGCACCCTGCTCCTCGCCGACGATCTGGTAGAGCAGCAGCAGCAGAGCAGCGGGTGCGTTGATGGTCATCGAGGTCGAGACCTGATCCAGCGGGATGCCGTCGAAGAGCAGCCGCATGTCCTCGACCGAGTCGATGGCGACACCCACCTTGCCGACCTCGCCGTGCGCGATCGGGTCGTCGGAGTCGTAGCCCATCTGCGTCGGCAGGTCGAAGGCGACCGACAGGCCGGACGTGCCGGCCTCGACCAGCCGGTGATAGCGCTCGTTGGACTCCCGCGCGGTGCCGAAGCCGGCGTACTGCCGGATCGTCCACGGCCGACCGGTGTACATCGACGGGTAGACACCCCGTGTGAACGGGAAGTCACCCGGCGTGCCCAGGCGCTCGGCCGGGTCCCAGCCGGCCAGGGAGCCGGCGTCGTAGACCGGCTCGATCGGGAACCCGGACTCGGCCTCCCGCGGCGCGGGCCCGCCCGGCTCCCTCGGCGACGCCATGATCCGCATGCTAGCCAGGCACCGGCTGCGACACTCCGCCATGACGGGTCGCACAGCCCCGCCCGGGCCGCTAGCCTCCAGTGCGTCATGCGAGCTGTCTCCTTTGTCGCCGCCGTGGTCGTGTGCGCGGCCACCGCCTTCTCGGCCTCCGGCCCCGCCCTGGCTGCACCGTCAGGCCCGACCGAGCCGGTCGGGGGCGCCCTGCTGACCGGGCACAGTGCCGTCGTCCAGCCGCTGGCCGGCGCCCCCGCCCTGCCGAGCGGCCTGACCGCCGGCGCCTGGCTGGTCGCCGACGCCGACACCGGTGCGGTGCTGGCCGCCAAGGCTCCGCACGACCACTACCTGCCGGCCAGCACGCTCAAGACGCTTACCGCGGTCACGCTGCTTCCGCTGCTCGACCCCGCACAGCAGGTCAAGGTCTCCTGGAACGACGCCGCCGTCGACGGGTCGAAGGTCGGCCTGGTCCCGGGCATGAGCTACACGGTGAGCAAGCTCTTCACCGCGATGCTCGTCGTCTCGGGCAACGACGCCGCCGGCGCCCTCGCCGAGGCCGCGGGCGGCATGCGGCACACCGTGCGCCTGATGAACGCCGAGGCCCAGCATCTGCAGGCCAACGACACGGTCGCACGCACTCCGAGCGGGCTCGACGGGCCCGGCGAGAGCACCTCCGCCTACGATCTCGCCCTCATCGCCCGCGCCGGGCTGCAGATGCCCGACTTCCGGCACTACATCTCGATCGTGCGCAGCACCGTGCCGGCCCCGCATCACAAGCACTTCGAGATCTACACGCACAACCACCTGCTGACGACCTACCGCGGCGCGATCGGTGTGAAGAACGGCTACACCGTCGCGGCCCAGGGCACCTACGTGGGCGCGGCCACGCGCGGTGGCCACACCATCATCATCACGCTGCTGCACGCACAGCCCTACTTCTGGGACGAGGCCAAGAGCCTGCTCAACTGGGGCTTCGCCGCCGAAGGGCATGTGCTTCCGGTCGGCACCCTGGTCGGACCTGCGGTGCCCGCAGCGCCAACGACGGCAGCAGCGGGGTCGGACTCATCGACCCCGCAGTCCGTGGTGCTGGCCGCCCGTCACCACAACACGTTCGCGCTCTGGCAGGTCCTCGCCCTGGCCGCGTCCGCGGCGGTCGCCGTGATCGTGACGTCCCGGCGGACCCGACGCCGGAACCGGCCGCGCCTGTCCCTGCCGCCACTATGACGAGCGGCGCAGCTTCCCGATAGAGCTGTCCGTCGGGTCGCCCGCAGTCGCGGCAGCAGACGGTGCCGGCACCTCGGCAAAATCGGTGTCGACCTTCTCTTCCGGCTGGTAGCGCTCGCGTTCGGCGTAGGCCTCGTAGGCGCGGAAGTCCGCCGCTGTCGCCGGCGGATCGGTGAGCGCGCGCGGCCAGAGCTTGTACTGCCGGACGACGTTCACCTCGGCGGCGAGGAGGACGGCCTGGGCCTGCAGATAGAACCAGGACAGCAACACGATGACCGAGGCGACGTCCTTGCCGTAGGTCGTCGAAGCGCCCTTCAGCTTGTGCGCGATGATCGCCGACGCGGCTAGCTGCAGCCCCTGCAACGCCACCGCCGCCATCACGGCACCCGGCCACGCGTCCCGCCATCCGACCGGCCGCACCGTGAGCCAGCGGAACAGCACGAGGAAGAGCCCGGCGTTGAGCAGCACCGCCACGGTGACGCCGACGATCCGCAGCCCCGGCCCGAGACCGACGCCACCGATCGAGGACACCGACGTCACCGCGCTCGAGAGCACGGTCGTGAGGGTCAGGCCGAGCCCACCGACGGCGACGATGCCGAGCGCTCGGGCGGTGGACCTGAGGAAGTTGGGCCGATCCGTGTGCGCCACGAGATAAACGGTGTTGAACGCGGTCTGCGCCGTCTTCGCGACGCCCAGCCCACTCCAGAGCGCGATCCCCAGCCCGATGACCAGGACGAGGACGTTGCCGTGCAGCGGGGCCTGGCGATGGAAGGTGAGCGGAATGTTCTTCAGCGCCGAGTTGGTGACGTCGTTCTGCCACTGCGGATGCCCGTGCAGGACGAAGCCGAGAATGGTCGACATCGCCAGCAGCAGCGGGAAGAGCGAGAAGATGGCGTAGTAGGCGATCAGCGCCGCCAGGTTGCCGGCCTGGTCCTCGCCGAACTTCTTGATGACCGCGAACGGGAACGCCAGCCCCTTGTGGCCGCGCTGCCACATGTCGACCCGGCGAAGCAATGCACCCATGCGCAAATGGCTACCCGCCGCCGGCACTCACCATCCGCCGTCGACGTCACCGGGATGGCCGGACGGCTCGGTGACGGGCCCCGGCAGGCCGCCACCGCCGAACACGAAATCCCGCTGCGGGCGCCAGACGCCATCCGGTCCCTGCTCGAACAACGAGAGGCCACGCACGCGGAACTCGGCCTCGTAACCCGCCAGCAGCGCGAAGGCCCGTTCGAGCGCCTCCTCGGGCAGATCGTGCGCGACCGTGACGTGTGGGTGGTAGGGAAAGCGGATCTCGCGCGACAGCGGACCCGACCGGACCTTTTCCTCCAGCCGTTCACAACCGGCGATCCCTTGCGCCAACGGCACGAACACGACGGGAGAGACCGGCAGGAAGGTCGCGGAGCCCCGCAGCCTGATGTCGAACGGCTCCTCGTCGGTCGCGATCACCCGCAGGTGCTCCTCGATGACCGACAACGCATCCGGCTCGACCTCGGTCGGAGGGAGCAGCGTGACGTGCGGGACGATCCGGTTGGCGTTGGGGTCGCCCAGCCGGTCGCGCCAGCCCTGCAGCTCGCGGTTGTAGGGCTCGGGGATGCCGATCGCCACACCGATGTTGCGCCGTGGCCCATGAGCGCCCGCCCCGTCGGGTGCGGGCTGCGTCATCCCCGCGCCGGTAGAAAGCCGACGGCGTCGTAGGCGCGGACGAGCGTCTCGTGTGCGACCGTGCGTGCGCGGGCCGCTCCCTGTGCGAGAACTGCGTCGAGCGCTGCCTCATCGGCGAGGAAGTGGCTCACCCGCTCTTGGAAGGGCACCAACCACTCGAGCACCGCGGCGGCGGTCAGCTTCTTGAGGTCGCCGTAGCCGCTGTCCGCCAGCCTGGCCTCGATCGCCGGCACCGACTCGCCGGAGAAGACCGACAAGATGGTGATGAGGTTGCTGACGCCGGGCTTGTGCTCGGGGTCGAAAACGACCTCGCGACCGGTGTCGGTGACAGCGCTCTTGATCTTCTTCTCCACCAGCTGCGGATCGTCGAGCAGCCACAGGCACCCAGACCCACCGATGCTCTTCGACATCTGCTTGTCGACGATCTGCAGGTCGTAGATCTTGGCGGTTTCCCGCGGGATGTGCGGCTCGGGTACGACGAACGTCGGCCCGAACCGCGTGTTGAAGCGTTGAGCCAGGTCACGGGTGAGCTCGAGGTGCTGGCGCTGGTCCTCGCCGACCGGCACCTGGGCCGCCTGGTAGATGAGGATGTCGGCCGCTTGCAGCACCGGATACGTGAACAGCCCGACGGTCGCGTTGGCCTGCCGGGCCGACTTGTCCTTGAACTGCGTCATCCGGCTCGCTTCGCCGAAGCCCGTGATGCAGGAGAGCACCCAGCTCAGCTGGGTGTGCTCGGCCACGTGGCTCTGGACGAACAACGTGCAGCGCTCCGGCTCGAGCCCGGCGGCGAGCAGCTGGGCGGCAGCCACCCGGGTGCGCCGACGCAGCGCCGCGGGGTCGTGCTCGACCGTGATCGCGTGCAGGTCGACGACGCAGTAGAACGCATCGTGGGTGTCTTGCAGCGCCACCCACTGGCGGACCGCGCCCAGATAGTTGCCCAGGTGGAACGAGTCGGCGGTCGGCTGGATGCCGGACAACACTCGCTGTCGCTCCACAGGCATGCGACCATTGTCGCGCATGCGCCGGAGGCTCAGGACTCGTGCGTCTCGCCCTCGTCCGGCGAGTCCAGGACTGTGACGCGCACCCGGGCGACCCGACGACTGTCCATCTTTGTGACTTTGAGGCGCACCCCGTCGACCTCGACGGCGTCACCGACCCGCGGCAGCCGTCCCAGCTTCGCCATCAGGCAGCCCGCGACCGTCTCGTAGGGCCCTTCCGGCAGCTCGTGCCCGGTGGCCTCAGCGAACTCGTCGAGGTTCAGCAAGGCGTCGACCTCGACGTCCCCTCCGCGCAGGACCTTCGCCTCGACGTCTCCCACGTCGTACTCGTCCCTGATCTCACCGATCAGCTCCTCGACAAGGTCCTCGAGGGTGACGATGCCCGCCGTGCCGCCGTATTCGTCGACGACGACAGCGAGGTGGTGGCCCGACTTGCGCATCTCCGACAGCGAGGGCAGGACCCGCTTGGTTGCCGGCAGCATCAGCACGTCGCGGGCAAGGTCACCGACCTTGACGCCGCGCCGGGCGGTGCCGGTGGTCCCGTAGAGGTCACGGATGTGGACGAAGCCGACGATCTCGTCGTGCGAGCCGCGGACGACCGGGAAACGGGAGTGCGACAACGTCTGCGCGAACTTGACGGCACGCGCCACGCTCCAGCCGGCGTCGAGGAACTCGACCTCGGTGCGCGGCACCATGACCTCGCGCAGCTGCCGCTCACCGGCCTCGAAGACCTCGTCGATCAGTGCGCGTTCGTCGCGGGTGAGCGCTTCGTGCGCGGTCACGAGATCGCGCAGCTCCTCCTCTGTGATGCGTTCTCGGTTCATGCTCGGATCACCACCGAGCAAGCGCACCACGAGGTCGGTGGAGGCCGACAGCATCCAGATCACCGGCCGCATCAGCCGAGCGAACCGGTCGAGTGTGGGAGCGACGGCGCCGGCGGTGCGCTCCGCGCGCTGCAGCGCGATGCGCTTCGGGGCGATCTCACCAACGACGAGCGTCACGTAGGCGATGAGCAGCGTGACTCCGAGGAAGCCGAGCACCGAGGCCGACCGGTGGCCGAGCCCGGCGTTGCGAAGGCCGTC
>JAVEEH010000060.1 GCA_030840545.1 Frankiaceae bacterium
AGAGGCACACGGCGGCGGCGGCCGAGAGGTTGAGGCTCTCGGCCTGTCCGTGGATGGGGACCCGGACCTGCCGGTCGGCGGCCGCCGACGTCTCCGGCGCCAGGCCGTGTGCCTCGTTGCCGAACAACCAGGCGACCGGTGTGGTGAGGGCGGCGTCCATCTCGTGGAGATCCGCACCGTCGAGGGTGGTCGCCAAAATGCCGAGACCGCCGGCTCGCAGCGCGGCGATGGTGTCTTGGACGTCGACCCCGGTCACGACCGGCAGGTGGAACAGACTGCCCGCGGACGCGCGCACGCACTTCCCGCCGTACGGGTCGGCCGAACCGCGTGTCAGCACAACCGCATCGGCGCCGGCAGCGTCAGCCGTCCGGATGACGGTGCCGACGTTGCCGGGGTCGCCCGCCTCGACGAGCACGACGACGAGTGCGGGCCGCCGGCTCAGCACCGCCGGCAGGTCCGGGGTGGGGACGGCGACCACCGCGACCACACCCTGCGGCTGCCGCGTGTCTCCTAGCGCCGCGGCCACCCGATCGGAGACGAGCGCGACCGGCAGACCCCGGGTCGCGGCCAAGCGCAGCAGCTCAACGTCGCGGGTCGCGGCGTCGGCGGTGACGAACAGCTCGAGGACCTGATGGTCCGGACTGCGCAAGGCCGCACCGACAGCATGTGGGCCCTCGACGAGAAAAGCCCGGGCGGCGAGCCGTTCCTTGCGCTGCAGGAGCTTGCGGGCGGCCGCGACCCGGGTGTTGTGCGGTGACGTGATCACGACACCGGCATCGCCACTCAGGCGGCTGACTCCCCTGCTGCCGAGGACGTGCTGGGCACGGCGGCACGTGCGAGCTCGACCAGCGCGCTGAAGGCCGCCGGGTCGTTGACCGCGAGCTCGGCGAGGTTCTTGCGGTCGACCTCGATGCTCGCCGCCTTGAGACCTTGGATGAAGCGGTTGTAGGTCATGCCGTTGGCGCGGGCGGCCGCGTTGATCCGCTGGATCCAGAGCTGGCGGAACTCACCCTTGCGCGCCCGCCGGTCTCGGTAGGCGTAGTTGAGCGAGTGGAGCATCTGCTCCTTGGCCTTGCGGTAGAGCCGGGACCGCTGACCGCGGTAACCACTGGCGCGTTCGAGGACGACGCGGCGCTTCTTGTGGGCGTTGACTGCCCGCTTAACGCGTGCCACGGAAACTCCTTAGGACTTCGTCTGACCGGGCTGGGCCGGCGGCTTGTCATGCGACGGCAGGATGGGCGAGGACGGGCCTAACGGCCCAACAGCTTCTTCGCCTTCTTGACGTCAGCAGAGGACAGCTGCTCCTCGTTGGCCAGCCGGCGGGTACGGGTCGACGGCTTGTGCTCGAGCAGGTGGTTGCGGTTGGCGCGGCGGTGCATCAGCTTGCCGCTGCCGGTGATCTTGAACCGCTTGCTCGCGCCACTGTGCGTCTTCATCTTGGGCATCGCTGCCGACTCTCCTAGGTCGTCTCGCCGGGCGCCGGTGCTGTCGCCCCGCGTGCGTTCTGGTGCTGTTGCTGCAACTTCCGATGCGGCGCCATGACCATGATCATGTTGCGGCCGTCCTGCTTGGGCTCGAACTCCACATAGCCGAGCTCCTGGACGTCCTCCGCCAGCCGCTTGAGCAACCGATAGCCCAGCTCGGGCCGGGACTGCTCGCGTCCGCGGAACATGATGGTGATCTTGACCTTGTCCCCCGCCTTGAGGAACCGGACGACGTGACCCTTCTTGGTCTCGTAGTCGTGCGGGTCGATCTTCGGCCGGAGCTTCATCTCTTTGATGACCGTGTGCACCTGGTTGCGGCGTGCCTCACGAGCCTTCTGCGCGGTCTCGTACTTGTACTTGCCGTAGTCCATGAGCTTGCAGACCGGTGGCCGGGCGGTTGCTGCGACCTCGACGAGATCGAGATCTGCTTCCTGGGCCAGGCGCAGTGCGTCGCCGATGGCGACGATGCCGACCTGCTCGCCGTTGGGACCGACAAGCCGCACTTCAGGGACACGGATCCGGTCGTTGATGCGGGGTTCGACGCTGATGGGGCCTCCTCAGGCTCTGACGACACAGCCACTGCGGTGAGACGTCGGGACCGCCAGAGACGAAAAGGTCCCGCACGACATGCGCACGGGACCTCGACGACAACACCCGACCAACTGCCGGCGGAGCCGACGGCGGCCTGGCGAAGACCCATCGGCCGGGGGCCGATCAGGTGGGAGTCGAGGCTCCGCTTGCACGGTGTGACCGAGCTTCCGCCCAGACCCACCGGTCGCAGGGCCCAGGCTAGCAGCCGGGCCGAGCCTGGGCGACCATCGCGCGATGAGGCCCCTCTATGGGCTCTATCCCGCGATGTGTGCGTCGGGGTTCGCGAGCAGTGCCTCGGCGGCCTTCGCCAGTGTGCTCAGGTCGTCGCCGTCGACCGCATGAGTCACCGGACCGGCCACGTCGAGGACGACGCCGTCGTAGCCCTCCCCCACGGCAGACATGAAGACGCGGGCTCCCGTCATCGGGACGGGGCGTGCGTCGGGCTGCCAGGCCCGAAGGGCGTCGTACGATGAGAAGACCGGTAGCGCCCGTCGGCCGGTCGGGTCGATCAGCGCCGGCAGCGCCATGTCGGCGTCACCGGCCGTGCGGACCGCGACGACGGGCAGGAGGAGGCGGGCGCGCAGCATCGCAACGGCCACCGCCCGGCTGCTGCCGGTCGTGAGCAAGGGCTGCAGCAGCGGGTCGACTCCACCGTCGTCATCCGGTGCGGCGGGCGTCGTGCCGGGGATCACGGCGCCACGCTAGTGCGCCGGATGCCCGCGACACCGACCGCGCCGAGGGTGAGGACGGCGCCCAGGATCGTCGTCAGGTGCAGGTGCGTCCCCGGAGCCGGCCAGACGACATCGAGGACGACAGCGCCGGCGAGCTGCCCGGCGACAGTGGCCAGCGAGACTCGCAGCACGCCGAGCCGCTCCACCGCAGATGCCGCGACCGCGATGTAGACGGCGCCAAGCGCGCCACCCGCGTACAACCAACCGGGATGCGGCAAGGTCCGGCCGGCCAGATCGCCACGCAGTGCCGCCACGGCCACCAGCGCGACGGTGCCGCCGGCGAAGGACACGACGGAGGCGACCGCTGTGCTCGCGGCTACCCGTCGGACCTGGCCGTTGGCGGCTTGCTGCAGACCCGAAGCCGCGCCGGCCGCGAACAGCGCGATGAACAGCGCCGGCCGGACCGAACCGGAGTGGTCACCCAGCGCCCCGAGCGCGACCGCGGCCACCGCCAGCAGCGCGCCGACGAACCGGAGTGACGTGACACGCTGGCGTCCGCCGGGCCCCAGCCCGGCAGCGTCGACGGACAGTGCCCCGACAGCGGTGCCGGCGACGATGCAGACCGACACGAGGGCCACTCCGACCTGCGGCACACCCTCGGCGGTCGACGCGACCACAGCGGCCCCGGCGAGTCCGCCCAGCCACCACCACCAGCGCACCCGACCCGCGCGCAGCCGACGTAGGCCGTCCCGGTGCGCGACGGCGACGACGACAACGAGCAGCGCGGTGCCCACCGAGAACGAAACCAGCGCGGCATCGATCGCCGAGTGCAACCGCTGGCCGAGCTGGCCGTTGATCCGCGCCTGCAGAGCCAGCAACGCCCCCGCGACGACGACGACCAGCGCCAGCGGCGGCGCTGGATGCGCGCGCACTACTCCACGATCTTGCTGATCGCCAACTCGAGGATGTCGCGGGCGCCCGCAGCCTTCAGGGCCGGGATCAACGTGTTGACGCCGCGACGCGGCACCACTGTCTCGACCGCGTGCATGTCGTCATGCGCAAGCTGGGTCACGGTCGGCGACGCCATGGCCGGGAGCAGCGCCAGCACGGCCCGGAGATCGCCGCCGTCGACATTGAGCTTCAGCAGCACCTGCCCGCGCGCGCGGATCGCACCCTGCAACAGCAAGGCGATGTCCTCCATCGCTGCTCGCTTCTCCGCGTCGGCGTAGGACTGCTTGTTGGCGACCAGTTCGGTGCGCGACGTGAGCAGTGTCTCGAGGATGCGGAGCCCGTGCGCGCGCAACGACGACCCGGTCTCAGTGACGTCGACGATCGCATCGACGATGTCCGGGACCTTGGCTTCGGTGGCGCCGTAGGAAGGCACGATCACGGCGCGCACGCCGGCATCGGCGAAGAAGCGCCGAGTCAGCTCCGGATACTCCGTGGAGACGCGTACGCCGTCCGGCAGCTCCGCCGCCGTCTGGGCGGGATGTTCGTTGGGAACGGCGAGGATCACGCGGACGGGGTTGGCCGTCGCCTTCGAGTACTGCAGCTCGCAGACGGAGTCGATGTCGCTCGCGGTCTCGGACACCCAGTCCCGCCCGGTGATGCCGAGATCGAACAGGCCCTGCTCGACATAGCGGGGGATCTCCTGTGGTCGCAGGAACATGACGCGGTCGATGCGTGGGTCGTCGATGGATGCGCGGTAGTCACGGTCGGAGCCGCGTCGCACGCCGAGGTCGGCGGCGTCGAACAGCTCCAGGGTCGCTTTCTCCAGCGATCCCTTGGGCAGGACGAGGGACAACAACGGACGGCCTTCCGGTGAGTGGGGTCAGGGACGGCAATGGCGGGACGGCGGGACGGGGCGGGTGGCCCTCAGCGCCGGCCCGCCTCTTCATGGCCCTCGCCGCGACGTAGCTTGCGCAGCAGCAGTGCCGTGTCGACCGCGGCCATCACGGCCTCCCGTCCCTTGTCCTCACTCGAATCGGGCAGTCCGGCCCGGTCGAGTGCCTGCTCCTCCGTGTCACACGTGAGCACGCCGAACCCTACCGGCACACCGGTGTCGAGAGCCACGCGGGAGAGCCCGTCGGTGGCAGCGCGGCAGACGTAGTCGAAGTGTGGCGTCCCACCCCGGATGACGACACCGAGAGCGACGATCGCGTCGTAGCGTTGCTGCGCGAGGGCCTTGGCGGCAACCGGCAGCTCGAAGGCACCGGGGACGCGTACGACGGCGTGGTCCTCGACCCCGCAGTCGGCGAGCGCACGTAGCGCTCCGGCGACGAGCCCGTCGGTGACAACCGGATGCCAGCGGGTGGCGACCACGGCGACGCGCAACCCACGACCGTCGCGGTCGCCGTCGTCGGTGGGCGCGCCGTGGCCGCTCATGACGGCAGCACCTCGACCCGGTCGGTCGCATCATCGTCGAGCACCGGCAACGCGAACGGAGAGAGAGCGCGCGCCATCCGCAGGGCGCTGCGGACCGCGCCGGGCTCCAGCCGAGCGGCTCGCTCCCCCACCTGGGTCGGGAGGACGTCCGCACTCGCCTCGGTCGCCTCGTCGTCGAGCGGCGGCAAGCCGGGCAGGTCGTGGCCCATCCGATCGCGCTTCGTCGTGAGGTAGCGCAGGTTGTCCGCGGTGACCCGCACCGGCAACGGCACCCGCGCGACGACCGACAGCCCGTAACCCTCGAGCCCGGCCTGCTTCATCGGGTTGTTGGTGAGCAGCCGCATAGACCGCACGCCGAGATCGGCCAGGATCTGCGCGCCGGTGCCGTAGTCGCGTGCGTCGGCCGGCAAGCCGAGCGACAAGTTCGCCTCGACGGTGTCTTCGCCCGCGTCCTGCAGCTGGTAGGCCTGCAGCTTGTGCATCAGACCGATGCCTCGGCCCTCGTGGCCGCGCACATACAGCACGACGCCGCGACCTTCGGCCGCCACCGCGGCCAGGGCGGCGTCGAGCTGCGGGCCACAGTCGCAGCGGAGCGACTCGAACACGTCCCCGGTGAGACACTCGGAGTGCACCCGCACGAGCAGGTCTGCTCCGTCGCCGATCCGGCCCTTGATCAGCGCGACATGGTCGGTCCCGTCGATGAGGCTGGTGAACCCGACGGCCCTGAACTCGCCGTGTGGAGTGGGGATGCGCGCTTCGGCGATGCGGTGGACCTGGCTCTCGGTCCGGCGGCGATGGGCGATGAGGTCCGCAATCGAGATCAAGGCGAGGTCGTGCTCGGCTGCGAAGACCTCCAGCTCGTCGAGCCGGGCCATGTCCTCGACGTCCTTCTGGCTGACGATCTCGCAGAGGACGCCGGCCGGTCGCAGGTGCGCCAACCGGCACAGGTCGATGGCAGCCTCGGTGTGGCCCGGGCGCCGCAGGACACCGCCGGCCTTCGCGCGCAACGGCACCACGTGGCCGGGCCGGGTGAAGTCGGCCGCCGATGCCTCCGGGTCAGCGAGGCGCCGCATGGTGGTAGCGCGGTCGTGGGCGGAGATGCCGGTGCTGACCTCGTCGCGCGCGTCGACGGAGACGGTGTAAGCGGTGCCCCGCTTGTCCTGGTTGGTGTGGTACATCGGCGGCAGCTCCAGCCGATCACAGTCGGCCTCGGTCAGCGGCACACAGATATAGCCGGAGGTGTAACGCACCATGAAGGCGACGAGCTCCGGGGTCGCCATCTCAGCGGCGAAGATGAGGTCCCCTTCGTTCTCCCGATCGGCATCGTCGACGACGACCACCGGCTTACCGGCGGCGATGTCGGCAACAGCGCGTTCGACCGTCGCGAATCGGGTCATGTCTGCTCCAATTTGGTGGCGAGCAGCCGCTCGACGTACTTGGCCAGGACATCGACCTCGACGTTGAGGCCGTCGCCGACCCGACGCTGACCCCACGTCGTACGTCGCAGCGTCTCCGGGATGAGGCTCACGGTGATCGTGTCCCGAGCCACCGATGCAACCGTCAGGCTCACGCCGTCGAGTGCGATCGAGCCCTTCTCGACGACATAGCGCGACACACCGTTGGGCAGCTCCACGGTCACCAGGTCCCAGGCCTCGCCCGGTTCGCGCCGGACAACGCGAGCGATGCCGTCCACGTGGCCCTGCACGAGGTGGCCACCGAGCCGGGTCGTCAGCGTGGCGGCGCGTTCGAGGTTGACGTGGTCACCCGGTCGAAGCGCACCTAGGGTGCTGCGCAACAACGTCTCGCGCATCACGTCGGCGGTGAAGGCGTCGCCGTCGACAGTTTCGGCCGTGAGACATACGCCGTTGACGCAGATGGAGTCACCCACCGAGCTGCCGCTGACGATCGCCCCGCGAACGCGGACTCGCGCCGAGTCGACGAGCTCGTCGAACATCTCGACCGTGCCTAGCTCCTCGACGATGCCGGTGAACATCGCCGTCACCGCCCGTCCCGGTCGAGCCGAGCGATGATCCGCACGTCGGCACCCAGCCGGCTGACGTCCTCGACGTGCAGCCGGATGGCGGCGCCGATCGTCGTGACACCGGCGTCGGCCAGCACGGGTGGGCCGGCGCCCAGGAGCGCGGGGGCGTGGTAGCCGACGACGCGATCCGCCAGACGTTGTTGGACGAATGAGCCGGCGAGCGTCGCGCCACCTTCCAGCAGCACCCGCAGCACATCGCGGTCGAACAACGTCGCCAGCAGCGCACCCAGGTCGAGCCGTCCGTCGCGGCGCGGCAGCTCGACGACCTCGGCGGCGGAGTCCCGCAAGACCTTGACGCGTTCAGCGTCAGCGTCCTCGCCGACAGCAACCAAGGTGGGCGCGGCGGCGTCGAGGATGCGTGCCGACGCCGGCGTCCGGGCTTTGCCATCGACCACGACACGCAGCGGCTGCCGCGTTGTCGGCCAGTCGCGGACGGTCAGCTGGGTGTCATCGGCAAGGACGGTGCCGATGCCGACGACCACCGCGTCCGACAACGCGCGGAG
>JAVEEH010000149.1 GCA_030840545.1 Frankiaceae bacterium
CGTAGGCCGGCCACGCCACGCTGGCGTCGAAGTCGAGCCCGACGATCGACCCGCCCCCGTCCATGGCCGGCAGCGCCGCGCGTGACAGTGACGCCAGCGAGTAGGTCGACACCTGCACCGCCGTCGCGACATCCGCCCACGACGCCGTGAGGAAGTTGCCGCCCAGCGCGGCCTCAGGGGCGAACCCGATCGCGTGCAGCACCCCGTCGCAGCCGCCGAGCCGGTCGCGCAGCACCCGCGCCAAGCCGTCGAGGTGGCCCTCGTCTGTCACGTCGAGCTCGACGACCTCGGCTGCTTGCGGCAGCCGTCCGGCGATGCGGGTGGTGATTGACAACCCGCGACCGAACCCGGACAACAGGATCTGCGCGCCTTGCTCCTGCGCAAGCCTCGCCACCGCGAAAGCGATGGACGCCTCGGTGAGCACTCCGGTGACGAGCAGGCGCTTACCTGCAAGAAGGCCGGTCACGGCGGGCATCCTGTCACGTCCGGCAAGGCGCCCGGAGCGGTCAGTGACCCATCCCGAGGCCGCCGTCGACCGGGATGACGGCTCCCGTCACGTAGGCCGCCGAGTCGCTCGCGAGCCAGGTGACGACACCGGCCACCTCCTCGACCGTCGCATAGCGTCCGAGCGGGATCTGGCCCAGCAGCTCCGCCCGTCGCTCAGCCGGCAGCGTCGCTGTCATGTCCGTCTCGACGAAACCCGGCGCGACGACGTTGGCGGTGATGCTTCGGCTCCCCAGCTCGCGCGCGATCGACCGGGCCAGGCCGACGAGGCCGGCCTTCGAGGCTGCGTAGTTGGCCTGACCGGCCGACCCCGACAACCCGACGACGCTTGACACGAACACCATCCGTCCCCGGCGCAGCCGCAGCATGCTGCGCGCCGCCCGCTTGGCCACCCGGTAGGAGCCGGTGAGATTGGTGGCGATGACATCCGACCAGTCCTCCTCGCTCATCCGCAGCAGCAACGTGTCCCGCGTCACTCCGGCGTTGGCAACGAGCACCTCGACCGGACCGTGCGCCTCCTCGGCCGCCGCGAACGCGGTGTCAACCTCCTCGGGGTCCGTCACGTCGCAGTGGACGCCGAGCAGACCGTCCGGCACCGCACTGCCCCGATGAGTGACTGCGACAGCGTCTCCGCCGGCGGCGAAAGCCCGGGCGATGGCGAGCCCGATGCCGCGGTTGCCGCCTGTGACGAGCACCGATCGAGCCATGCGCGCATCCTGCCGCATCTGCCGGCATCCGCCGGTCGGCCTATCGCTGTCGGGGCCGAGCGCGGGAAGGTGTCCAGCCCGATCGAAGCCCGCAACGGCGTCCGCACGGCCGTGTGACAGCCCGGCGCACCGACCGATGGTTGTGGTGACGGGCGACGACGGTGGGAGACGGACATGTCGGTGACTCCGATGCTCGAAACGGCTGGCCGGGTCGAGTGCACGCATCTGGCGGACGGCAAGCTCGTGCGGCTGCTCGGGTGTCTCGGCGACATGCAGCTCGTCGGGCTGCGACTGGCCCTCCTCACGCCGCTCGCCGAGGACTGCCGCGACGTGGTGGTCGATGCCGGTGAGGTCACGGACATCACCGACGAGGCCGTCGCGATCCTGATCGCGGCTCGGGACTGGACGGAGTTCAGTGGCGCACGGCTGCTGATGTCGCGCTGCGCGCCTGCGCTCGAGCGAGCACTCGCGGAGCTCGCGTTCAGCGAGGCTCTTCCCCGGCTGTCGCCGCTCGCCGGCCCGGCCATGGCTGTCGCTGCCGCCGCGGCGGTGCCGTCACCCCGCCGGGCGGCCGACTGACGGACCGCGAACGGCGCGCGACTGCGGTCAGATGACCGCGAAGCTGCGCGCGGCGAGACCCAACCCGACGGCGACGACCAACCCACCGGTGACCAGCGGTGTGGCCGCGGTCAGCCGCCGGGCGAGACGCAGGCGGGCGAGCCGGCCACTCCATCGGTCGGACAGCCGCACGGCGAGCAGGCCGGCTCCGGTGAGCGTCGCTGCCATCCCGATGCCGTAGGTCAGCACCAGCACCACGCCGAAGACGGTGCGCCCGAGCGCAACGGCCCCCAGCAGCACGACGAGTGCCGATGGCGACGGCACCAGCCCGCCGGCGACCCCCATGCCGACGAGTCCGGCACGGCCGAGCCGTTGCGGGCGCGGGTGGCCGTGGCCGTGGCCGGGTTCGTGCCCGTGGTCGTGCCCGTGGTCGTGCTCGTGCCCGTGTTCGTGTTCGTGTTCGTGGTCGCGGTGGGCGCGACGGCGGCGGATCGCGCTCGTGAGCAGTCCGACGCCGATGGTGGCGACCAGCAGCCCCGAGACGATGCCGAGGTCGCCGAGCACCCGGTCACCGGCCAGCGACGAGGAGGCGGTGAGCGCGAGACCCAGCACGAGGACACCGGCCGTGTGCGTCGCGGTGACCGTCGCGCCGACGACGACGGCGTCCCGGACGGTGCCGCGCTTGCCCGCGAGATAGGCCGCCATCACGGTCTTGCCGTGCCCGGGCAGGGCCGCGTGGGACGCGCCGAGCAACAGGCTGACCAGCACCGCGAGCAGACCGACGCCGAGGGTCAGGTGACGAGCACCGGCGAGGCCGGAGAAGGTGCGGTTGAGCCGCTCGACCAGCCGGGCGACCGGTCCGGCGCCGGGCACGGCAGCGATCCCCCGGGCAAAGGTCGACAGGCCGTCGCCGGGCAGCACCGAGAAGGTGGCCGTCCGCACGTCGAGCGGGGAGGACAGCAGGTCGTTCGGGTAGTGCAGCAACTGGTCGCTGACGCTCATCGCCGGCACCGGCGACCGGTCGAGGTGGACGCCCCGGCCGACGGCGGTCAGCTCACGCCAGCCGATGCGGTCGCTGCGATAGCCGTCGGTGAAGCCGACCTGCGTGCGACCGGCGGCGAGATCGCTGCGGGCGAACGACGTGCACACGAGCCGCGATGTCGGCAGGCCCGCGGCGCCCGGACGCAACTGGTACGACGACGACATGCCGGACAGCGTTGTCGCCATCCCGTCCACCGACAGCGAGAGATGCCGGACGACGTCGACACACATCCGGCCGGCGTAACGCTGGCGTTCGGCTGCCCCGAGCACACCGTCGTGGTTGGCATCGACACTCGAGCGAGCCTGCGTCGTCGGGATCTCTGCCGAGTCGACGACGGACAGCACGTCGACCCGGTCGCTGCGCAACGTGAGTCCGTCGTAGTGGTTGACGGTGAAGTTGCCGAGCGGATGCGCACTCGCGGCAACCGCCGGACCGACGACCAGGGCCGCTGTGACGAGTCCGACGACCGCGAACCGCTTCATCGCGTCACCGCCGTGGCTTCGAGCAGGCGCCGCGCGACCGGCGCCGCCAACGGGTCGAACTGCGGGTTGATGCGCAATGCGGCAGCAACATCCCGGTGCGCCGCGCGCCGCTGACCGAGGACGCTTTCGATGACGCCGCGATGGAAGTGGAACAGCGCGCTGCGCATGCCGGTCTGCAGTGCCCGGTCGGCGGCGACGAGTGCGGCGCGATCCCGCCCGGCCCGATGCAACGCCCACGCATAGGCGTCGTAGCTCTCCAGGAAGGGTCGGGTGCGCAGGGCCGCCGACCCGGCCGCGACGGCGGTCGCGGGGGCGCCATGGTCGGCTTCGAACAATGTCTGGTCGGTGTCCAACGTGACGCCGTTCGCGACGAACAGCTTCTCCTCCGCGCGGAACACGTCGTACTGCTGCCGCGCGGCCCGCGTCCGGCCCAGCGACTGCAACAGGCGTCCGTACTCGAGCACGTACGTCGGCTGGGGCACCTCGGCGACGACGACCGCGAAGTCGCGCCGGGCGGCGGACGTGCGTCCGAGAGCAGCTTCCGCCTTCGCACGACCTTCGCGGAGCGCCGCATAGCCGGAGTCGGCGGCGAGGCCGGCGTCGTACTGGCGCAAGGCGGCCTGCGGATGGCCGGCGGTCAGCGCGAGCTCGCCGAGGTAGTAGCGCGCGAAGGCCGTCCCGGCAGGATCGACGGCGTGCGCCAGGGCGAGGCGCATGAACGTCCGGGCGGCCGGCACGTCGCCACGCAGCTCGGCCGCATACGACAGCCGAGCCTCCGCGTCGGCTCCGGGCCGCAGCAGCTCCATCTTCCGGGCGGCGGCAGCGGCGGCGCTGTAGCGGCCGAGCTGGGTGAGGGCGTCCGCGCGGGCTCCGTAGAGAACCGCGCTCTGCGGGTCGATGGCGAGACCGCGACGGGCCCACGTCAAGGCGCCCCGGAAGTCATGACGAGCGGCGGCGAGTGCGGCCTGGCCGGCCATCGCCACGAAGTTGCCGGACCGCTGCAAGCTCAAGGAGCGCAGCAGGGCGGCCTGCGCCTTCGGGTAGTAGGTGGGGTCGACCGTCGCCTTCGCCTGCTCCACGTAGGCGAGACCCAGCCCGGCCCACGCCTGCCAGTCGCCGGGCACCTGCCTCAGGTGCTGCTGCGTCCGGGTGAGCCCGCTGTCAGCCGCAGCAGGGGTCGGGGACACGGACGTGGTCGGGCGCACGGGCACGCGCGCGGACGACGGCGGGATCGCCAGGGCGACAGCGGCGACCGCCAGGCAGCTGGCACCTGTCGCCACCAGGGCGCGACTGCGGGTCTGGGAGGTCGACATGCGCGGCATCCGATCGGTCGACGGGGGTGAGGCACCGGTGGTGGGCCAGGCGGGACGGTCCACCACCGGTGCCGGGGACTGCTGGGTCAGGTCGTGACGACCCGACGACGCCGAGCCACCACGGCCATCGTCATGGCGACGAGTGCCGCCAGGACCGCCGCAGACGCGATCCACACGCGGTAGCCGGTGATGCCAGTGCTCGAGCCGCGGTTGCTGCTGGTCGCAGCGCCGGCAGCGGATGAGCTGCTGCTGGTGCTGCTGTGGTGCTGAGAGACCGCGGTCGTGTGCGGAAGCGCGACGTAGGGGAAGGTCGCGCCGAACCGCTTGTCGTTGTGGTTGACTCCATCGCCCTTGGCCAGAGCTGGGACGATGTGGCCGCTCTGCGCAGCGCCTTCAAGGGCCTGCAGGGCGATGTCGATCACGTCGTCACCGAGCCGGCGACCGTTGGGGAATCCCTGCAGGTCACCGCCGATGACACCGAGCCGGTTGGGCTTGGCAGTCGGCTGGACCGACATGTTGAGTCGCAGCTCTTCGGCGGGGACGAAGGTGCTCGCCTTGACGCCCTTGTTGAGCAGCTGCGAGTTGAGGTCGGCGTTGATCGGTCCGCACGCCTTGCAGATGCCGGTCAGGAAGATCTCGACCAGATCGTTGCGGGGTGTGGCGGGAGCCGGGATGCCATAGATCGCCTGGATGAGCTTCGGGACGATCGGGTCCTTCACCTTCGCCACGACCGGCGCGATGGTGTGGTCGACGTTCGGCGAGATGCCGTTGAACGCGTCCTTGTACTTCAGCGGTACGACGGCCTCGTTGACCAGGGGGTTGCCGAGTCGGGAGACCTGGACCCACTTGCCGGATGCCGCGCCACCACTGGCCGAGATCGTGGCTCGTCGGTCGGTCGTGCTCCACACGCCGATCACCGGGTTGTTGCCCGGCTTGTGGTTCAGCGCGAGCGCGCTCTTGGGGACCTGCAGCGCGATCGTGTTGACGTTGAAGCCGTTCAGCGTGTCCTGGCCGGTCTCGGACAGGTTGGCGCCATAGAGCAGGTCGAACACACGCAGGTCGAGGAAGAACGGGTCGTCTGCCTGACCGACGTAGGTCTGGCCACCCTTGTGCGGCAGCTGACCGGACGCAATCGCCTCTTTGCGAAGGCGGTTGTAGTTGGGCATCGAGGCCACGCCGACGTCGGAGGGAGCGACGAGCCTCTTCCGCAGCAGCGTTGTGGTCCTGCCGTTGCGGGTCTGGGTCAGGTTGTAGGTCTGGAAGAAGTTGAGGTTCGCGCTGTTGAGGTGCTTGACGACCCCGGTGTTGTAGAGGAACTGACCGGAGGCGTCGCGCACGTGGTTGTGGAACTTCCATGTGTAGGTGACATCGGCCTTGCCATCGCCGTTGTTGTCGACCTTGATGTTGTAGCGGGCGTCCTCGGCGAACGGGTAGAAGTTGGGGCCGCCGTTCGGCTCCTCGAACGGGATCCAGTTCGCGAGCAGGGTCACCGTGTTGGGCTTGTCGGGGCTGACGAACGCGTAGGTGTCGGTGTTGTCAGCACGGGGGTCGCCCGCGATGAGCGGCGCTTCCCGGTGGCTCGAGGCGAGCGACACCGACGGTGTGAGGACCGCCCCCGCCGTCACGAGCATGGCTCCGGCCCCGATGGCGGCAAGCAGCCGCCTCGACCCGGAGCGTGCGGATGTGGACACGTGAGTTCCTTCCGTTGCGAGCAGTGGGCTTGACCTTGCCGGCGGTCTACTGGGCGTTCGGAGGACGCGGTGCTGCCGGATCGGTTCAGGCACGGAAATGGTCAGAACGAACCAGGTGACGCTGCGGCAGTAAGGTCCACGGATGCGCGCGATCCAGATCAGCGAGTTCGGTGGACCCGAGGTGCTCGAGCTCGTCGAGGTGCCGGACCCGAGCCCCACCGACGGCTTCGATCTGGTCGAGGTCACCGCCGCCGGGGTCAACTTCGCCGACACCCACCAGACCGACGACTCCTACCTGTCCAGCACCAAGCTGCCCGTCATCCCCGGCAGTGAGGTCGTCGGCCGGACCCCGGACGGCCGGCGGGTCGCCGCGCTCGTCGGAGCCGGCGGTTACGCCGAAAAGGCGCTGGCCCCTCGCGGCGTCAGCTTCGACGTCCCCGCCGGCGTCAGCGACGCGCAGGCGCTCGCGCTGCTGGTGCAGGGTTTGACCGCGTGGCACCTGCTGCGCACCTGCGCGCGGATGAAGCCGGGAGAGACGGTCGTCGTCCACGCGGCGGC
>JAVEEH010000164.1 GCA_030840545.1 Frankiaceae bacterium
CGGAAGCCACCGTTGGCCGACCGCCAGTCGACGATGCGTTGGGCGAGCACTGGCCCGATGCCCGGCAGGGCGTCGAGCTGGTCAACCGTCGCGGAGTTGAGGTTGACGGGCCCGGCCGCAGCGCCGCTGCCGCCACCGGTCGAGGCTGCCGCGCCGGTCGAGCCGGCACCGGCGACGCCGATGAGCAGCAGCTCGCCGTCCGTCACCCTGGCCGCGAGGTCGACGAGCGTGAGATCGGACCGCCGGATCGCACCGCCGGCCGCCCTCAACGCGTCGGCCACCCGCGCGCCGGGCGAGAGCGTGACCAACCCCGGCCGTCGCACCCGCCCGCCCACGTCGACGACGACCCCGGTGGGTGTGGGCGCCGGCAGCGCCAACGGTGCGGACGCCATCGGCGGGGGTCCGGCTGCGGACCCGGCGCGGTGGTGCATCAGCACGAAGGCAGTGACCGCGATGCAGGCCGCGCACACACCGGCGAGGGTCAGCAGTGCCGGACGGCTGGCGACGGCCGAGATGGTGTCGAACCATTCCGAGCTCAGCCAGCCCGGAGACGGCCGCCCCGGTGGGGTAACCCGGCTCGGCTGCGCTGCGTCCGCATCCGCGGCCGGCGGTGGTGTCGGCATCGACGCACGTACGACGTCGGGTTGTTCCGGCACCCAGGGCCGCACCGCCGTGCTGAGCCCGAGCGCCGCGAGCCGGACCGACACCAGGTCGTCGTCATGCTCGGGTCGGGCCATGCCTCGACGCTAGGAAGCACTCGGCGGCCCGGCTCGACGGCGCGCGCGGCTGTGGACGACGCCGGCAGTGGTCAGCGATGGTGGACGACGACGCCCAGCAGACCGAGCCCGACATGCGCAGCGACGGCGGCACCGACCTCCGACACGTGGGCGGTCTGGACGCCCGGCAACCGTGCCCGCAGCCGATCGACGAGCGCATCCGCCCGGGCCGGTGCGGCCAGGTGATGCACCGCGATGTCGACGGCCCCGTCGCCGGCCTCGGCCGCCACCACGTCCTCCAGACGCGCCATCGCCTTCGACGCGGTGCGCACCTTCTCGAGCAGGGCGATGCGACCGTCGACGACCTGCAGCAGCGGCTTGACCAGCAACGCTGCGCCGACCAGCGCAGCCGCCTGACCGATCCGGCCGCCGCGCCGCAACGCATCGAGGGAGTCGACGTAGAACAGGGCCCGGCAACGCCCCGCGGCCGTCTTCGCGGTGGACACCACCTGCTCCGCGGTCGCATCCCCCGCCGCTGCCTCCGCCGCGGCCAGCACCGGAAAGCCCAAGCCCATCGCCGTCGAGCCCGAGTCGACGACGTGCACCGGCAGCGGAGCCTCACCCGCGGCGAGCCGGGCAGAGTCGAGGGTGCCCGACAGGCCGGCCGAGATGTGCACCGACACCACCGCCGACGCGCCGGCGTCGGCCAGCCGGGAGTAAGCGGTGGCGAAAGCCTGCGGGGAAGGTCGCGAGGTGCTGACTGCCTGGCGTTCGGCCAGCGCAGCAGCAACATCTGCCGGCGTCACGTCGATGCCCTCGGCGCCGACGCGACCACCGAGCACGACCTGCAGCGGGACGACGTCGACGTCGACGTTCTCGAGCAGTCCGGGCGGCAGAGCAGCAGTCGAGTCCGTGACGACCGCCACTGCGCGCATGAGCCGCGCCTTAGCCCGGGACGACGTTGACGAGCCGCGGCGCGCGGACGATCACGGTGCGCACCGGCCGATCACCGAGCGCGCGCTGCACGGCTTCGCTGGCCAGCGCGCGCTCGCGCAGCTCGTCGTCGCTGACGTCGATCGGCACCTCGAACTTGTCGCGCAGCTTTCCCGCCACCTGCACGACGCAAGTCACGGTGTCTTCCACCAGCAGTGCCGGATCGGTCGTCGGCCAGCCGGCCTGCACCACTGAGGGCGCGTTTCCCAGCAGCTCCCACGCCTCCTCCGCCGCGAACGGCGCGAAGATGCTCAACATCCGCGCCAGTGCTTCGGCGCCTTCACGCACGGCCGTCGCCCCGGCCGGCGACGATGGTGCGCCGCCGTCCACCGCCTTGCGCAATGCCGACGTCAGCTCCATCAGCCGGGCGATGGCGACGTTGTAGCGCTTGTGCTCGGCGTGCTCCGTCGCATCAGCGACCAGCTTGTGCACGACCGTGCGAATCTCGGCGGCACCGGTCGCCGGGTCACTGCCCTGGCCGATGCTGCCGACGTCGGAGGCCAACCGCCACACCCGCGCCAGCCACTTCACCGATCCCGTCGGCGACACGTCTGCCCAGTCGACGTCATCTTCGGGAGGGCCGGCGAACAACATCGTCAACCGGACCGCGTCCGGACCGTAGGACGCCAGCTCGTCCTGCAGCTTGACCAGGTTGCCACGCGACTTCGACATCGATGAGCCGTTCATGATGACCATGCCCTGGTTGGTCAACCGGGTGAACGGCTCGGTGAAGTCGAGCATGCCCATGTCGTGCATGGCCTTGACGAAGAACCGCGCATAGAGCAGGTGCAAGATCGCGTGGGTCACGCCGCCGACATATTCGTCGACCGGAGCCCAGCGCCGCACGCGTTCGACGTCGAACACCTGCGTGTCGTCATCAGCGGAGGGATAGCGCAGGAAATACCACGACGAGTCGACGAACGTGTCCATCGTGTCGGTGTCGCGGGTGGCATCGCCGCCGCAGCTCGGGCACTTCACCGTCAGCCAGTCGGTCGCGCTCTCCAACGGCGACCGCCCGCCTTCGGGCCGCAGCTCATAGCCGGTCAGCGGCAGCTCCACCGGCAGGTCCTCGTCGGGCACGGCGACCTCGCCGCACGCACTGCAGTGCACGATCGGGATCGGGCAGCCCCAGTAACGCTGCCGCGACAGCAGCCAGTCGCGCAGCCGGTAGGTGATGGCCGGCACTCCATGACCGTCGCGCTGCAGGTCAGCCGCGATCGCTGCGATGGCCTCGTCCTTGCGCATGCCGTCGTAGCGACCGCTGTTGACCAGGACGCCGTCACCGGACGTGGCGATGCCGGTCTCGTTGGGGTCGGGGTCGCCGGTGTCGACGACGACGCGCACCGGCAGCCCGAACGCGCGCGCGAAGTCGAGGTCGCGCTGGTCGTGGGCCGGCACGGCCATGATGGCGCCGGTGCCGTAGTCGGCCAGCACGTAGTCGGCGGCATAGACCGGGATCAGCTCGCCGTTGACCGGGTTGATAGCACGACGGCCCAGTGGCACACCGGTCTTCTGCCGGCCCTCCGACAGCCGGTCGACCTCGGACATGCGTTGCACTTGTGCGACGTAGGCCGTCAATGCAGGTCGTTGCTCGTCGGTGCACAGCGCGGCCGCCAACGGCGAGTCGGCGGCGACCACGAAGAAGGTTGCACCGAACAGCGTGTCCGGTCGCGTCGTGAACACCCGCACCGGAGTGTCATGGCCTTCGATGTGGAAGTCGACGTGGGCGCCGTGGGAACGGCCGATCCAATTGCGCTGCATGGTCAGGACCCGCTCGGGCCACTTGCCTTCCAGTTGCGCCATGTCGTCGAGCAACCGGTCGGCATAGGCGGTGATGCGGAAGAACCACTGGGTCAGGTTCTTCTTCGTGACGTCACTGCCGCAGCGTTCGCACTTGCCGGCGATGACCTGCTCGTTGGCCAGCACGGTCTGGTCGACCGGGCACCAGTTGACCGGCGCAGCCTTGCGATAGGCCAGGCCGCGCTCGAACAGGCGCAGGAACAGCCACTGCGTCCAGCGGTAGTAGTCCGGGTCGGAGGTGTGCAGCCGGGTCCGCCAGTCGAAGGAGATGCCCAGCCGTTTGAACGACTCGGCCTGGGTCTCGATGTTGGCGTAGGTCCACTCTCGCGGATCTTGGTTGCGTTGCAGCGCGGCGTTCTCCGCCGGCAGACCGAAGGAGTCCCAGCCGACCGGGTGCAAGACGTTGAAGCCACGCATCATCGCGAAGCGCGCGACGGCGTCACCGATGCTGTAAGCCTCGGCGTGACCCATGTGCAGGTCGCCCGACGGGTAGGGGAACATGTCGACGACGTAGCGCCGCTCGCGATTGTCGTCGTCAGTCGCCTCGAACAGCCGCAGGCGGTCCCAGACCGGCAGCCACTTGTCGACGACGCCATGCGGATCGAAGCCTGGCGCGGGGGCCTCGCTCACGACCTTCTCCCTCTCGCTCTCATTCCCGGACAAAGGAAAAGCCCCCGCATGGAGGGCTGCCGCGCTGCCGTCGACCTGGTGGTCAGCGCGGCCCGGGAAGGAGCTGCCGAACGTTCATGTCGGCATCGTACGGCACCGGCGGCTCGGGTTCGGCGACCTATCGTGGAGCGAGGGGTCGTGCAGGCCCCGCCCGAATGGGTCATGATGCCCGGCTAGCGGAGACACGTGCGGAGGGCAGGCTTTGAACGACGACGCCAAGTCGCCGCCCGAGCACGCGCCCGGCCTTGACGCGCTGCCGCTCGAAGAAGACGTACGCCGGCTGATTGTCGCCCAGCAGCGCATCTGTGACGCCCCGGCCGATGCCGGGGCCATCCGCCAGCTGCTGGTCGAGATGGCGCAGTGGGTGCTCGACCTGGACGGCGCCGTGCTCGAGCTGATCGAGGGCGAGGACCTCGTCTACAGCCACGCCTCCGGGATTCTCGTCGCCGGTATCGGGATGCGCGTGGGACGTCGCGGGTCGCTGTCCGCTCTGGTGATCGCGAGCGGCCAGCCTCAGCTCAGCGACGACGTGAAGAAGGACACCCGAGTCGACGCTGTCACGGCCCGGCGGCTCGGCATCGGGTCCATGATCGTCGCGCCGCTGCGGCACGCCCACGACACTGTCGCCGTCGTCACCGTCGCAGCTCGTGAAAGCGGACGCTGCACCGAACGGCACGTCGCGTTGTTGCAACCGCTGCTGCAGATCGCCGCGACCCGACTCGAGCGCGTCGCGATGTCCGATGAGCAGCGCGCCGCCGACCAGCTCCTGATGACCATCGGCGAGGCCAGCCGGGAGATCCTCGCGGCCGGCGAGCCGGCCAGCCAGCTGTGCCAGTGGGCCAGCCGACTGCTCGACGCCCCCTTCGCGGTCTTCCTCCAACCTGATGCGGACGGCAACCTGGTCACGACCGCGCAGACCGGCGCACCCGTCGCCCCCATGGTCCTTCCGCCGGACAAGCCGTCGATCATGCGCTCGGCGTTCGACAGCGGCCGGTTGCAGCTGATCGCGGACTATCGCAACCACGCCGACACCTCCGAGCGCGTGGTGGAGATCCTCGACGAGGCGGGTCTCGCGGACACTCACTCCGGCGCTGCCCTGCCGGTGACGAGCGGCGGCAAGCCAATCGGCGTGC
>JAVEEH010000152.1 GCA_030840545.1 Frankiaceae bacterium
CGATCGACACGACGCTGGGTCCCCAGCCGTCGGGGACGTCATCGAGAGAGTTCCAGCGCTGCACCGGCTCACTGTATGGGCTGGCTAGGGGACGGTCCCCGCACCGGCCAGCTCCGCCAGCACGTCCCGCCGGGCTCGGCGTACGACGACACAAGCGGCTTGCACCGCCGTGGCGTCAAGGCCCCGCACGTGTGCGAGCACGTCGTCGGTCAAGGTCTGCAGCTCGGTCGCCAACGGAGCAAGAGTCGCGTCGTCGTGGTGCCGCCGCACCTGGGAGCGCGACTCCCGGCGCACCTCGCGCGCCGCTTGCTTGAGCTCTGCCCGCACGTCCCGAACCGATTCGCGCACCTGGGTGCGCACGTCGCGGGCCATCTCGGCGATCGAGCGGGTGAGGTCCTCTTCGAGGGTGCCGAGAGCGTCAGCGTTGTCGGCGAGCTCGGCCCGGCCGGCGTCGGTGAGCCGGTAGACCTTGCGACCCTCCGACAGCTCGTGCTCGACGAGCCCCTCGGCCTCGAGCCGGCCGAGTCGCGGATACACGGTGCCGGCCGACGGCGCGTAGAGACCGAGAAAGCGGTCCTCCAGCAGGGTGATGACCTCGTAACCGTGCCGCGGTCGCTCGTCGAGAAGCTTCAGCAGGTAGAGCCGCAATCCACCGTGGCGGAAGACGGCGGTCATGCGGGTCCCCGGGACAGCAGCGCCACCCGGCCGGACACGGTGCGGCCGTGCAGGGCGCCGGTTCCGTCGCCGACCGACCCCGAGATCTTGCGACGGCCCGGCTTCTTGTCCAGTGAGACACCCGGGAATGCACAGGCAAGATCACCTGAGGTGCTCGCGACGTCGACGCGCAGACCGGCGTCGCTGGGCAGGCGCACGGTCACGTCACCGGACACGGTGGCGACGTCGATGTCGACCTTCGCGAGCGGCATCAGGTCGAGCGCGACGTCGCCCGACACGGACTCCGCGCGGATGTCGGCCGGCCCGTCGACGACGGTCAGCCCGCCCGACACGGACTTCAGTGACAAGCGGCCTCGCAGGCCGCGGCCCTCGACATCACCAGACACCGACTCGACCTCGACCGGACCCTCGACACCGTCGAGGACGACCTCACCGGAGACACAGCGGACAGTGACCGGCCCCTCGAGTCCGGCAACCACGGCACTGGCCGACACCACGCCGATCCGTGCGGAGCAGGAGGCCGGCACGGCGACGGACACGACCGCGCGTCGTCGTTCGGATCGCAGCCAGCCGAGCAGGCCGTCCCAGGAGAGGCGGTCGTGCCGGATCGTGAGCACCCCGTCGTCGACACTGACCAGCAGCGGTTCGTTCTCGACCTCGGTGACCTCCACCCGGCAGGTCGACGCGTCGGTGGTCACGACGTCGACGTGGCCGGCGACGATCCGCACTGCCAAGGAGGTCACCGGCTCGTCGATCTCCAGCACCTGCGGCTCGGCCACTGTCCACTCGGTCATCCTGCGCTCCGATCAACGAGTCCAAGATCAACAGGCACAGACGCGATACATCGCGTTTCAGAACTCACGCTATATCGCGTCTGTCGACTGGTCAATTCGCTGCCCCGCCCGGGGCAAAGACCACGATCGGGCGGACGGCGTCATCGCGCTCCTCGACCAGCGCGACCACCGCGCCGTCGGGTCCGAACGCCCCGACAACGCCGGCGGGCAACCCGACCGGAGGTAGGCGCTGGCCGAGTCCTAGCCGGCGGGCATCGTCCGCTGGCGCGTCCCATCGCGGGAACGTCGCCGCGACGGCAGCCCCGAGCGGGATCACCGTGAGCTCCTCGGCGAGCGCCTCGAGGGTCAGCGCCCGGTCCAGTGCGAACTGCCCGATTCGGGTGCGCCGAAGCGCGACGAGATGCGCACCGACGCCGAGTGACGCGCCGAGGTCGCGCGCCAGGGCGCGAACGTAGGTGCCGGTCGTGCACTCGACGTGCACCAGCACGTCGTCGCCGCGCCGTTCGCGGAGGTCGAACACCGCGACGTGCACGGGACGGGCTGCCAGCTCGACGTGTTGGCCTTGACGGACTCGCTGGTAGGCGCGCTGGCCGTCGACCTTGATCGCGGACACCGATGACGGCACCTGCTCGAGGTCACCCGTCAGCCGTCGCATCGCGGCGAGCAGATCGGCGTCGTCCACCCGCGAGGCGTCGGTCGTCGTGACGATCTCACCGTCGGCGTCGTCAGTGGTCGTGGTCGAGCCAAGACGGATGGTGGCGTCGTAGGCCTTGTCGTGCGCGGACAGGTGACCGAGCAGCCGGGTGGCGCGACCGATGCCCACGACCAGCACGCCGGTCGCCATCGGATCGAGCGTGCCCGCGTGCCCCACCCGACGGGTGCCGGCCAGACGACGCATCCGCGCGACGACGTCGTGGGAGGTGCAACCGCTCGGCTTGTCCACGACGACGAGGCCGTCGACGGTCCCGGTCCCGGTCACGGTCCCGGGGCGGGCGCGCCGGTGAGCGCGGTGCGAAGAGCGGCCATTGTCGTCTCGACGTCGTCCCGGGAGGTGAACCCCGCCGCCAGCCGGTGACCGCCACCGCCGAGAGCCACGCAGGCCGCGCCGACGTCAGTCCCGCCGCGCGACCTGGTCGACACGCGGTAGGAGCCATCGACGTCCGGCTTCAACACCACCGCCACGTCGGCTTCGCGCGCGGACCGCACGACGTCGATGACGGACTCCAGGTCATCGAGCCCGACGCCCGCCTCGGTCAGGTCTTCCTGCGTCATCCACGTCCAGACGAGCCCGCGGCCGCCGACGGCGTCGGCTTCGAGACGGACGCGCGACAGCGCGGCTGCGAGCGCCGGCTGGAACCCGAACGGCCGGCTGCCCCACAGCTGTTGCGCCACCACATCGGGTCGGACGCCGTCGGTGAGCAGGCGTGCCGCGACTGCGTGCACGGCCGGCGTCGTCACCGAGTGCTGGAACGACCCGGTGTCGGTCACCAGGCCGACATAGAGCAGCGTCGCCGTGACCGGATCGATCTCCACCTGCATCCGTCGCAGCAGTGCCTCGACCACGACCGCCGTGGCCGCCGCGGCCGGGTCGACGAGCTGCACCCCGTCGAGACCGCTGTTGTGCGCGTGATGGTCCATCACGATGAGCGCCGCCGCTCGGTCCGGCAGGCTCCCGAGCACTCCCAGACGCTCCCGGCTCGCGGTGTCGAGCACGACCATCACCGCCGGCGCCGCAGCCACGGTGGAGGGCGGGCCGACCGTGTCGATGTCCGGGAGCCACGCGTACGACGGCGGCACCGCCCACCGCTCGTCTCCCCAGGTGCAGGTCACCGTCGTGCCCTGTGCGCGCAGCACCCGGGCCAGTGCCAGCATCGAGCCGAGGGCGTCGCCATCCGGCGCGACATGACAGACGAGCGTGGCGTCCGGTGCATCCTGCAGGAGCTTGATCGCTGCGTCCCAGCTGTCCTCGGGAAGGTCGACGGCGAGCTCGGTCACTCGGCAGCGTCCTCGGGGTGGCGATAGGGGTCCTCGTCACCGGCCGGTCGCGCGTGCTGCGCCAGCTGCTGCACCCGTTCATCGACGAGCCGCGCGCGTTCGAGCAGCTCTTCGATGTGCTTCGCGTTCTCCGGGATCGCGTCGGCGATGAACGTGATCGAGGGCGTGTGCTTCAACCCGGTGCCGCGGCCGACCGCGCTGCGGATGACCCCCTTGGCGCTGTCCAGTGCCCGTGCTGTCTCGGCGCGAACGGCTTCGTCGCCCCAGACGGTGTAGAACACGGTCGCTTCGTGGAGGTCGGGTGTGAGCCTGGCGTCGGTCACCGTCACCATGCCGAGCCGCGGATCCTTCACCTGCCGCTCGATGACGTCGGCGACGATCTCCCGCACCCGCACGCTCATGCGTCGAACCCGGCCCTGGTCGCCCACCACGTCCTCCTCAGTCAGTTTCGGGGTCGTGCTCAGTCGTCAGTGCCGAACAACCGGCGGTGCGCCGAGAGGAGCTCGACCTCCGGTCGCCCGGCGACCAGACGCTCGCAGGACTCGAGCACCTCACCGCAGTGCGCCGGGTCAGCAGCAACGACCGCGACGCCGAGCAGCGCCCTCCGATGCAGCTCGAGGTGGCCCGCCTCGGCGGCGGCCACGTCGTAGCGGCGCTTCAGCTCCGCCACGATCGGCCGCACGATCGACCTCTTCTCCTTGAGCGAGTGCACGTCACCGAGAAGCAGATCCAGCTCGAGCGCGCCTACGAACACGGTCCTTTGCCGTGCCTAGGCACGAGGCTTCTCTCTCAGCTCGAAGGTCTCGATGACGTCGTCGACAGCGATGTCGTTGTAGTTGCCGAGCGACACACCGCACTCGAAGCCTTCACGCACCTCGGTGACGTCGTCCTTGAACCGCCGCAACCCTGAGATGGTCAGGTTGTCCGCGACAACGACACCGTCGCGCACCAGCCGCCCCTTCGAGTTACGGACGATCGTGCCCGACCGCACGATGCATCCGGCGATGTTGCCGACCTTGCTGGATCGGAACACCTCGCGGATCTCGGCGGTGCCGAGCTGCACCTCTTCGAACTCCGGCTTGAGCATCCCGCGAAGAGCGCTCTCCACGTCCTCGATCGCAGCGTAGATGACCGAGTAGTAACGGACGTCGACCTTCTCGCGCTCGGCGAGCTCACGTGCCTTGCCCTCGGGTCGGACGTTGAAGCCGATGATGACCGCGTCCGAGGCCTTGGCAAGGTTGATGTCGTTCTCGGTGATCGCGCCGACACCCCGGCCGATGATGCGCAGGCCGACCTCGCCCTCTTCGCCGACAGCGATCTGCAGCAACGCGTCCTCGAGGGCTTCCACGGAACCGGAGACGTCACCCTTGAGGATGAGGTTGAGCTGGTCGATCTGACCCTCTTGGATGCGACGCAGCGCGTCCTCGAGCGTCATGCGGCCGCGGCCCTTGGCCAGCTCGGCGAACCGCTCGCGAGCCTGTCGCTGGTCGGCGATCTGGCGTGCCATGCGGTCTTCCGGCACGACCATGAAGTTGTCGCCCGCGCCCGGCACGCTGGTCAGGCCGAGCACCTGCACCGGTCGCGACGGGGTCGCGTCGTCGACGGTGTCGCCGTTCTCGTCGAGCATTGCGCGGACCCGGCCGAACGCGTCGCCGGCGACGATCGAGTCACCGATGTGCAGCGTTCCGCGCTGGACCAGCACCGTTGCGACAGGGCCCCGGCCACGGTCGAGATGTGCCTCGATCGCGACACCTTCGGCCGGTCGCTTCGGGTTGGCCCGCAGGTCCAGCGCCGCATCGGCGGTCAGCACGACCGACTCGAGCAGCTGCGGGATGCCCGCGAGAGTGACGGCGGACACGTCGACGAAGATCGTCTCGCCGCCGTACTCCTCGGCGACGAGGCCGTACTCGGTCAGCTGACCCCGCACCTTGGCCGGGTCGGCGCCTTCCTTGTCGACCTTGTTGACCGCGACGACGACCGGCACGTTGGCGGCCTGTGCGTGGTTGAGCGCCTCGATCGTCTGCGGCATCACGCCGTCGTCCGCAGCGACGACGAGGATCGCGATGTCGGTCACCTGCGCACCACGGGCACGCATGGCGGTGAACGCCTCGTGACCGGGTGTGTCGATGAAGGTGATGGTGCGGTCCTTGTCCTCGACCGTTGTGTGCACCTGGTAGGCGCCGATGTGCTGAGTGATGCCACCGGCCTCGCGCGACTGCACGTTGGCCGACCGGATGGCGTCGAGCAGCTTGGTCTTGCCGTGGTCGACGTGCCCCATCACCGTCACGACCGGCGGCCGTGCAACCAGGTCGTCCTCGTCCTCGTCGGCGTCGAACTCGAGGTCGAAGCGCGCCAGGATCTCGGCGTCCTCCTCTTCGGGGGTGACGATCTTGACGTCCCAGCCGAGCTCGGTGCCGAGCAGCTGCAACGTCTCCTCAGGAGCGGACTGGGTCGCCGTCACCAGCTCGCCCATCTGCGTGAAGACGATCTGCACGAGCGAGCCGGCGTTGGCGTTGATGCGGTCAGCGAAGTCGGCCAGCGAGGAGCCACGCGGGAGCCGGACGACCTGCCCGTTTCCGCGGGGTGCCTGCACACCGCCGATGGTCGGCGCCTGCATGTTGTCGAACTCTTGACGCCGCTGCTTCTTGGACTTCCGGCCGCGCGTGGGGCGGCCACCGCCACCCCGACCGAACGCGCCGGCTGTGCCGCCACCGCGGGCGCGCCCACCGGGGCCACCCCCACCGGGACCACCGGGGCGACCGGCGAAGCCGCCGCCGCCACCCGGAC
>JAVEEH010000213.1 GCA_030840545.1 Frankiaceae bacterium
TCCAGCACTACGTCGTGTTCATTGCCGTCGGGCTCATCCCGTTCCAGTGGTTCCGCCAGTCCGTCAACGGCGCCACCGGTGTCTTGACGGGCAACGGCAGGCTGATCAGCTCGATCAGCCTGCCGCGGGAGATGTATCCCCTCGCCTTCGTGCTGATGAAGACCATCGAGTTCCTCATCACCCTTCCGATCGTGGTCGCCCTCGCCCTCGCCTACGGTCTGCACCCGAACAGCAACGCCATCTACCTGCCGCTGGCGTTCATCATCGAGCTCGTGATGATCACCGGGCTCGCGTTGCTCCTGTCGTCGCTCAACACCCTGTTCAAGGACATCGACCGGGCGCTGGGCGTCGTCATGCGGCTGCTCTTCTACTTGACGCCGGTGCTCTACCCGACGTCGCGGCTGCACGGCAAGATCCGCGAGATCTACAACCTGAACCCCATGGTGGGGATCATCGACATGCACCGGTCCGTGTGGTTTCCCAAGACGGTGGTCTCGCCGCACGTGATCCTGATCAGCGCGATCGGCGCGATCGTCGCCTTCGTCGCCGGCTGGGCGACCTTCATTCGGGTGGAGCCGTCCGTGCTCAAGGAGCTCTGAGGTGGGAGAGTCCATCTCGGTTCACGACCTCGGCATCAAGTTCCACATCAACCAGCGTGGACGACGGCGCAAGGGGCGACAGCTCACGCAGGTCTTCGTGCCGCGAAAGTTCGAGACGGTCCAGCGTGAGTTCTGGGCGTTGCGCAACGTCTCCCTCACGATCCAGCAGGGCGAGGCCGTCGGCATCATCGGCCGTAACGGCTCCGGCAAGAGCACGCTGTTGCGCCTCATCGCCGGAGTCCTGCTGCCCGACGAAGGGCGCGTACAGGTCAATGGCGGGGTGGGCGCGATGCTCGAGCTCTCCGCCGGTTTCGTCGGGTCGCTGACCGCTCGCGACAACGTCTATCTGCTCTCCGCACTGCACGGGTTCAGCCGGGAGCAGGTCGACGAGCGCTTCGACGAGATCATCCGGTGGGCCGAGGTCGAGCGTTTCGTCGACTCGCAGATCAGGCACTTCTCCAGCGGCATGCGCGCGCGCCTGGCCTTCTCCGTCGTCACCCGGCTGGAGGAGCCGATCCTGCTGATCGACGAGGTGCTGGCGGTGGGCGACAAGGCGTTCCGGCGCAAGTGCTCCCGGGTGATCGAGGGCATGATGTCCGAGGGTCGGACCATGCTCCTGGTCTCCCACAACGAGGGGGATCTGGAGCGGCTCTGCACCCGAGGCATCTACCTGAAGGCGGGTGAGGTCGTGGCCGACGGCCCGATCCGCGACGTCCTCGACCTCTACGCCACGGACTCGGACCGCGAGCAGTGATCGGCATCGTGCTCGCGGCCGGTGCCGGCCGTCGGCTCGCCCCGCTCACCGACGACCTGCCGAAGACGCTGCTCGAGGTGGCGCCGGACACGACCATCCTCGACATCGCGCTGCACAACCTGGCCGCAGTCGGCCTGGACGACGTCGCGGTGGTGACCGGCTTCGCGTCGCATCAGATCGACAGCCGGCTGGAGGCTCTGGCGAAGCGCCACGGGGTGCGGCTGCGGGTCGTCTGGAACGACAAGGCGACGATCTGGAACAACGCCTACTCCCTCTGGCTCGCCCGTGACCTCTTCGCCGACGGCGCCTTGCTCTGCAACGGCGACACGGTGCACCCGGACGGCGTCGAGCGAACGATGCTCGCGGCACCGGCGCGGGAGATCCTGCTCGCCATGGACGACGAGAAGGTGCTCGCCGAGGAAGAGATGAAGATCGTGCTGGGTCCGGCGGGGACGTTGCGGCGGATCAACAAGGCGATCGACCCCGCCGAAGCTGTCGGCGAATACATCGGGGTCACGCGCATCGAGCCGGCCGCAGCCGCGGGTCTCGCGGACGCCCTCGAGGCGACCTGGCGTCGCGACACGACCCTCTACTACGAGGACGGCTTCCAGGAGTACGCCGACCGCGGTGGCATCGTCGACGTCGCTCCCATCGGCACAGTGTCGTGGGTCGAGGTCGACAACCACGACGACCTCGCGCGGGCGCGGGAGATCGCATGCCACTACTAGCGCGGATGGTGGCCTCGCCGCTGACCGTCGACGTCCGTCCCGGCGCGGTCGAAGGGCTCAGCCGGCTGCTCGCCGACGGCGGCATCTCCTCCGGTGGCAAGGTCGTGGTGCTCGTCGGTCCCGGCCAGGGCGAAGAGATCGCACAGGTGCTCGAGCCGCGGCTCGTCAACGCGACGGTGCTGCCGGTGCGGTCGGCGTCGATCGAGCATGCCCGCGAACTCGCCGCGACACTTCGCGAGTCGTCGTACGACGCCGTGGTGGGCATCGGCGGCGGCCGCTCGCTCGACGTCGCGAAATACGTTGCCACCCTCGTCGCGCTGCCGATGGTGGCCGTCGCCACCAACCTCTCGCACGACGGCATCGCGTCCCCGGTGGCGTCGTTGGAGTACGACGGCCGCAAGGGTTCCTACGGGGTGCACATCCCCCTCGCCGTGTTCGTCGACCTCGACTATGTCCGCCGCGCCCCGGTGCAGATGGTGCGGTCGGGCGTCGGCGACGTCGTCAGCAACCTGTCCGCCCTGTCGGACTGGCGCCTGGCGGAGACCGAGCGCGGCGAGCCGGTCGACGGTCTCGCCGCGGCGCTGGCCCGCATGTCGGCCGAGGCGGTGCTCTACCGCACCGACACGGTCGACTCGACCGACTTCTTGACGACGCTCAGCGAGGCCCTCGTGCTGTCCGGGCTGGCCATGGCCGTGGCCGGGAGCAGCCGGCCGTGCAGCGGCGGCGACCACGAGATCCTGCACGCGGTCGACCAGCTCTTCCCTGGCGTCAGCAACCATGGCGAGCTGGCCGGGGTCGGCGCGCTGTTCTGCGCGTTCCTCCGGCAGGACGACACCCAGCTGGCGGCGATCGATGCGTGTCTGCGGCGCCACGTGCTGCCGCGCCTGCCTGCCGACATCGGGTTGTCGGCCGAGCAGTTCGCCACTGCCGTCGCCGTCGCGCCGACCACGCGGCCCGACCGCTACACGATCCTCGAGCACCTCGACCTGGACGCCGCTCAGATCGGCAGCCGCGTCGACGGCTTCATCGCCGCCCTGTCGTCCTGACCCGGCCGGTTCGTCGCCGGCGGAGCAGGAAGCGCCGTCCCGCGTAGCGTCCGCGCGAGAGCAGCCCGATGACGCGGTCGTATGTCGCAGGCAGGCCGGCGAGCTGCAGCACGAAGCGCCCGTTGATCTCGACCGGTCGCAACCGTCCGCCGGTGAGCCGGTGCCATCGGGTCGCGACGGCGAGGTCATGGTCCGGCAGCCGGGCATCGCGGGCGCTCAGCGCCAGCCGGTTCTGCCGGCCGGCGCTGCTCAGCACCAGCGCCAGCCGCAGCTCGTGCCCGACAGTGGGCGCCGCCAGGCGACGACCGAGCGCGACCAGGTCCAGTCGCGCTTCGAAGCGCAACAGGTTTTCGGGAGCAGGCCGGAGCACCGCGGGTGTCTGCCAGAGCACTCCGCCGATCCGGCCCCGGACCTCGACCCGGCCGGTGATGACCGGCTCCCGGGCGAGTCGGCCCAGCACGTCGTGCACGTCGCCCGTCAGCAGCAGGTCCGTGCCGTCGACTCGGCACTCGCGGACAACCGTGCGGAAGGGCGTGCCGGCGAACCCTGCCGTGAGCAGGCCGGTAGCGGTGACGTCGAGGGCCGCGCGGGTCGACGGGTCGTCGAGGTGAGCAGCCGTCCAGAACAGGCGGTCATCGCGAAGCGTGAGGTCGCCGCCGACCCCGCCGGTGACCGACCAGTCGGCTGCGCACAGCGTCCGCTCGAGATCGCCTCGCGCGGCCAGGGCGGCGCCGACGCGGCTCGGCGCCGCCGCGTCGGGACTGGCAGCGAGGTCGAGCCCGGCGACGTAGGCCTCCGCGAGCGCCAGCAGCTCCGGGCGCTGGGACGGCGCCGCGGTCCGCAGCTGCCGCAGGAACAACGCAAAGTCTGCGTCGAGGAACTTCGTCTGCTTGGCCGCGGCCAGTGCCGGACCGACCTCGTGTGCCGCCAGGAAGGCGTCGATCCGCCGATGGACCTCGAAGCGGTCCCGCCAGTTGCGCACCTCGCCGCGGTTGGTGATCGACGGCGCTTCGGCGTTGCGGCGGACGTTCCACACATAGACGAGTTCGGGGATGATGGCGATGCGCCGCGCGGTGCAGTAGGCCTCGGTCGTGAACAGCAGGTCTTCGTAGAGAAGCCCTTCCGGGAACCGGAGCCCCTGGTCCAGCAGCAGCTGTCGGCGATAGAGCTTGTTCCACGCGGGCGTGTCGTAGAGCTGTCGCGGTCGGTCGAGGATGCTGTCGAGCACTACCGGTCGGAGGTAGAGCTGCTCGTGCGCCCCGATCACGCGGCGGGGCTGGTGGTGGCGCCGGACGAAGCGGCCGCAGGCAAGGTCGGCGTCAGCGCGTTCGGCGGCGGCCACCAGCAGCTGACAGGCGCGGCGGGTGAACACGTCGTCGCTGTCGAGGAACATCACATAACGACCGGTGGCCTGGTCGATGCCGACGTTGCGCGGACGGCTGCAGCCGCCGCTGTTGGTGTCGAGCCGGATGACGCGCACCCGCGGATCCGCCGCGGCGAGCCGCGCCGTGACTGCCGGTGTGTCGTCGGTGGAGGCGTCGTCGACGACGAGGATCTCGAGATCACGCATGGTCTGTGCCATGACCGACCGCACTGCGGTGGGCAGATGCTCGGCATCGTTGTAGCCGATGACGACGACGCTCACCAGCGGCATGCCGTCGAGCCTACGGTCCGTCGGATGGGAGACTGCGGCATGTGAGCGGCCGGTCTCCATCCCCGCTGCGCCGCCCGACTCTCGAGGAGTTCCGCGCGGTCGCGCAGCCGAGTGTGCTCGTCGACGACCTCAGCCGTGAGCACTGGATGGGTCGGAGATACATGCGGCGGCTGTCCGTCCGCCTCACCCGGCGCCTGGCGATGACGAGAGCCACGCCGGACACCGTCACCTGGGGAATGGTCCTCAGCGGTCTGGCTGCAGCCGGCGTGCTCACCGTGCCGGCGGTCTGGGCGACGTTCGTCGCCGTCGTTCTCATCCAGCTGCAGCTGCTGTTCGACTGCAGTGATGGGGAGCTGGCCCGATGGCGCGGCAGCAGCAGCCCGCGCGGGGTCTTCCTCGACCGCTTCGGCCACTACACGACCGACGCCGCCGTGGTGGCGGCCGTCGGCGTCCACGCCGATGGCGGCCTCGGATCCATCGACGGGTGGACGACGCTCGGCCTCGCTGCGGCGGTGCTGGTGCTCGTGATCCGCGCCGAGACCGACCTGGTGCACGTGGCCAGGAGCGCGGCCGGGCTGCCGCGCATCGACGCCGCAGCGGTCGTGCCACGGGCAACCGGGGTCCGCGCGGTGCGCACGTTGGTCCATCGGCTGCCGATCAACCGGCT
>JAVEEH010000239.1 GCA_030840545.1 Frankiaceae bacterium
ACCGCCGCCTTTGGTGACGTGTGGTGGGTGCGCCTGCCCGGTGTGGCGCTAGCGCTCGTCACCGCTTGGGCTTCGGGTCAACTGTGGGAGCGTCGACGGACGCGGTTTTAACTGCTGAACACGGCTGCGGAATTCGCTCATCCACAGCCCTGGCTCGCGCTTGACAGAGGACCAATTCGAACGTATGTTCGATATGTGCACATCATCCCCGCGGAACAGGCGAACGTGGCCTACTTCGGCCGGGAAGGTGCCGCCGAGCGCCGAGCCGAGGCTGACCGCTCCTATCTGAAGGCGCGCCTCGCCGTGGCCGGCGTGTGCGCGATGGCACCCGGGCCGGAGCTCATCACCGCCCTGGTCGATGTCGAGCTGTTGCCGATGGACACCTCGAGCCGCATCGACGTCGCCGCCTGCTGGGCGCGGGCGCGGGCCTGGATGGACGCGCAGGAGATGGCGGCGATAGCGGCCGCCGCGGGCACGCCGGACGAGGAGTCCGATGCGTGGGTGGTCAGCGACCTGGCCGCCACCGTGCATGTGTCCGAGCACAGCGTCGGAACGCGGCTTGCGCTGACGCGCAGGGTCGGCTCCAACCTGCCGCAGTCCTGGGTGGCCCTTCACGCCGCACAGATCACCCTTGGCCATCTTCGGGCGATCGACGCCGTCACCGAGCAGCTGACGCCCGAGCAGGCGCAAGCCGTCGAGGCGAGCGTGCTGCCGCGGGCCATCGAGCGAGAGTGGACACCGGCAGCGCTGCGCGATGCCGCCCGCAAGGCGGTGCTCAAGGTTGATCCGGACGGCGCCCGGCAACGCGCCGCGAAGGCCAAGGTGCAGCACAGCGACGTGCGTCTTTACTCGCGCGAAGACGAGATGAGCGACCTCGTCGTCACGGGCGACGCGTGGACCAACCGCCAGGTGATGGACGAGCTCAACCGTCGCGCCGACGCCCTCAAGCTCGCCGGCGACCCGAGAAAGCTCGGCGAGCTCAAGCTGGCGGCACTCGCCCATGCGTTGCTCGAGGTTCCCTCGGTGCAGTCCCTGCAGCCCCAGCCGGCCGATCCGCCACGACCGGCTCGAACGCCGAAACGGGCACAGGCGCTGGTCATCCTCGACCTGCCCACGCTGCTCGGTCTGCGCGACAACTCCGGCGAGCTCGCCGGTCACGGGCCGATCACTGCAGAGCTGGCCCGACGCGTTGCCGCGGACGCCACATTGCGCCTGCTGGTCCTCTCCCCCGTCGATGGCAAGCCGGTCGGCCTCGGCCGGTCGTCCTACTCGCCCTCACCCGAGATGCGCCGCTGGATCGACGTTCGCGACCGGACCTGTCTGTTCCCCGGCTGCCGCCGGCGCGCCGTCTACTGCGACGCCGACCACGCCGAAGAGTGGGACCAGGGCGGCGAGACCGACTGCGACAACTGCGGGCTGCTCTGCCGCAAGCACCACAACTACAAGACCCGCAAAGCGTGGGATGTGACCCGCACGCCCGACGACGACAGCGTGCGCTGGACGAGCCCCTACGGGCACGAGTTCGCCGTCGAGCCGGACAGCTACGACGAGGAGCTGGACCCGCGCGACAGTCAGGACGACCGCGAGGGACGCCAGCTTCCACCCGAGCTCGGCGTCGCCGTCCCGCAAGAGGAGTGGGAACGACGCTGGCAGTCCTGGCCGCGGGCCGGCTGATCTGCCCGCGCTCCCATCAGCAACAGCCGCTTCGCAGGATCAGACCTCCGGATGGCGAACTGAGCGCCGTGCGACTGCGACTCGTGGCGGTGTTGGCGACGCTCGTGTGCGCGGTGTTCGGCCTGCCGGCGCTCAGTTCCTCGCCGACCCCGACGATCGACGGTTCGGTCACGAAGGCCTACATCGTGCCGACGCGCGACGCCGAGATCTATCTCGAAGTGGTCGAGCCGACCGCCGGCGGCCGGGTCGTGCCGGCGCCGGTGATCCTCACCTACTCGCCCTACTCGGTCCTCGGCCGCAACGGCGACGCCAACCACTGGGTGCCCCTCGGTTATGCCCGCGCCTATGCCGACGTCATCGGCACCGGCAACTCAGGCGGCTGCTACGACTACGGCGGCAACCGGGAGAAGCGCACCGGCCACGACATCGTCGAGTGGATCGCGCGGCAGCGGTGGACGACCGGCAAGGTCGGCATGCTCGGTGGCTCCTACGACGGCACGACGCAGTATGCGACTGCCGTCACCCATCCGCGCGGGCTGGTCACGATCGTGCCGGAGGCGGCGATCAGCCGCTGGTACGACTACGCCTACGCCGGCGGCATCCGTTACACCGACACCGACGAGGACCTGGGCAACGAAGGTCCGGGCGCGGCGACCGACGAGGGCGTCGACACGCCGCTCGGCTTCGACTTCGGGTTCGCGATCCCACCGCCCGCCGACAACACCGACGCCGACTGGCGGCAGCGGGTCGCGTCGACGATCGTGCCGTGCGACGAGCTGACGCACACCGGTGCGGCCTACAACCTCACCCCCGACTACGACGGCTTCTGGATGGATCGCGACTACGTCCATCTGCTGCCGTCGGTGACGATCCCGGTCCTGGTGGCGAGCAACTGGGGCGACTGGAACGTCAAGCAGAAGAACGGTTGGGACGCCTACCACGCGCTGACGCACTCGGTCTGTCGCAAGATGTTCTTCGGCACCCGCTGGGCCGGCCACGGTGTGCCGCCGGGAGCCGGCTATGCCACAGCCGTCGACGACTGGTTCGCCCACTGGCTGAAGGGCGCGAACAACGGCGCGCAGCGGATGCCCGCCGTGACATCCCAGACCTCCGACAACGCCGGCCCGATTCGCTACATCGCCGGGCTGGAGCCGAAACCGACACCGGTGCGGCTGTATCTCGGTGCGGGCAAGGGTGGAGCGTGGTCGCTGTCCACGAAGAAGATGCACGGCCGGGCAGCCGCGACGTTCATCCAGACCGGGACCAACACGGAAGCACGCGCAGCCGCACAACCGTTCGCCGGCGGCAGCTACCTCGCGTTCGCCTCACCGGTGCTGCGACACGACATCCGGGTCTTCGGCCGACCGGTGCTGCACCTCTGGTCGACCGTGCAGCGCCAGTGGGTGACGGTCACGCCGTCTCTGCTCGACTTCGATTCATCGAAGTTCTCCGCCGTAGCAATGACCCGAGGCTGGCTCGACTCGCGATACCGCGCCGGGCTCGACCACGAGGTGTCGTCGACGCCCGGCGCGTCCACGCGCATGGACGTCCCGCTGTTCCCCACCGACTACACGGTCCGCAAGGGCCACCGGTTGGTGCTGCTCGTCCAGACCGAGGACCTCGACTGGGCCATCGCCAAGCCCTATCCCGACCCGAGCGACCCGACCGTCCGCATCGACTGGTCGAAGGCTCAGACCTGGTTGCAGCTCCCGGTCGTCGGCTCCCCCCGCCGGGTGTTCTAGGCGCGCTTGCGCGCCGCGGTCTTGCTCGTGCGCGGGGCCGGTTTGGCCGTCGACTTCTTCGTGGCCTGACGGCGCGCGGCGACCGCCTTCTTCGGCTTCACGCCCAACGTGGCGCGCAGGAACGCGCCGGTGTGGCTCGCCGTCACTGCCGCGATGTCCTCCGGTGACCCCTCGGCGACGACGGTCCCGCCGCCGGTGCCGCCTTCCGGGCCCATGTCGATGACCCAGTCAGCGGTCTTGACGACATCGAGGTTGTGCTCGATGACGATGACGGTGTTGCCCTGCTCGACCAGCCGCGAGAGCACACCGAGCAGCTTGCGGATGTCCTCGAAGTGCAAACCGGTGGTCGGTTCGTCGAGGATGTAGACGGTGCGGCCGGTCGAGCGTCGCTGCAGCTCCGACGCGAGCTTGACCCGCTGCGCCTCACCGCCGGACAGCGTCGGTGCCGGTTGACCCAGCCGGACGTAGCCGAGACCGACGTCGACCAGGGTCGTCAGGTGTCGCGCGATGCCGGGCACCGCCGCGAAGAACTCCGCCGCCTCTTCGATCGGCATGTCCAGCACATCGGCGATGGTCTTGGCCTTGAAGTGCACCTCAAGCGTCTCGCGGTTGTAGCGCGCGCCATGGCAGACCTCGCACGGCACGTAGACGTCGGGAAGAAAGTTCATCTCGATCTTGATCGTGCCGTCGCCGCGACAAGCCTCGCAACGACCGCCCTTCACGTTGAACGAGAAGCGGCCGGGCAGATAGCCGCGGACCTTGGCCTCGGTGGTCTCCGCGAACAGTCGCCGGATGTGGTCGAAGACGCCGGTGTAGGTCGCCGGGTTGGACCGCGGTGTGCGACCGATCGGGGACTGGTCGACACCCACCACCTTGTCGACGTGGTCGAGCCCCTTCACGGTGCGGTGCCGACCGGGCACGAGCCGGGCACCGTTGAGCTCGCGGGCGAGCACCGAGTAGAGGATGTCGTTGACGAGCGTCGACTTTCCGCTGCCGGAGACACCTGTCACCGCAACGAAACAACCCAGCGGGAACGTCACGTCGATCTGGCGCAGGTTGTGCTCACGCGCCCCGACCACGGTCAACGCACGCCCGGGCTCGGGTCGTCGCCGGATGTCCGGAACCGGGATCGAACGGCGGCCGGAGAGGTAGGCACCGGTGACGGAGCGGGTGTTGCGCAGCAGCTCCGCGTAGGGACCGCTGTGCACGATCTCGCCGCCGTGCTCCCCCGCACCCGGACCGATGTCGACCACCCAGTCGGCGGTCTTGATGGTCTCCTCGTCGTGCTCGACGACGATCAGTGTGTTGCCGAGGTCGCGCAACCGCACCAATGTCTCGATCAGCCGGCGGTTGTCCCGCTGATGCAGCCCGATCGAAGGCTCGTCGAGCACGTAGAGCACGCCGACCAGCCCGGAGCCGATCTGGGTCGCGAGCCGGATCCGCTGCGCCTCGCCACCGGCGAGCGTCGCCGCGGCCCGGTCGAGGGACAGGTAGTGCAGCCCCACGTCGACGAGGAACCGCAGCCGCTCGTTGATCTCCTTGAGGACTCGTACGCCGATCTGCTGCTCACGTGCGGTCAGCTTGAGGTCGCGCAGCCAACCGGCGCAGTCGCCGATCGGCAACGCCGCGACCTCGGCGATGGACCGACCGTGGACGGTGACCGCCAACGACTCGGGCCGCAGCCGGGTGCCCCCACACGCCGGGCACGGGACTTCGCGCATGAACCCTTCGAACCGCTCGCGGCTCGTGTCGCTCTCGGCCTCGCTGTGCCTGCGCTCGACGAAGGGGATGGCCCCTTCGAAGTCGGTCCAGTAGGACCGCTCGCGGCCGTAGCGGTTGCGATAGCGGACATGCACCTGCGTCGCATGCCCGTTCAGGATCGCCTTCTGTGCCTTGGCGGACAGGCGCTCCCATGGGGTGTTGACGTTGAACTTGAGCTCGCCGCCGAGACCCGCGAGCACCCGGCCGAAGTAGTCGCGCCCGTGCGCTCCGGACCACGGCGCGACCGCGCCCTGCGCCAGCGTCTTGGTCGGGTCGGGCACGATCAGCTCGGGGTCGGCCTCGAGGCGGGTGCCGAGGCCGGTGCAGGTGGGGCAGGCGCCGTAGGGCGAGTTGAACGAGAACGAGCGCGGCTCGAGCTCCTCGATCGCCAGCGGGTGGTCATTGGGGCAGGCGAGGCGCTCGGAGTAACGACGCTCTCGGTTGGGGTCGTTCTCCGGCAGGTCGACGAACTCGAGGACGACGAGGCCCCCGGACAACCCGAGTGCCGTCTCGACCGAGTCGGTCAGCCGGCGCTTCGCCGACTCCTTGACCGAGAGGCGGTCGATGATGACCTCGATGTCGTGCTTTTCGTACTTCGCCAGCTTGGGCGGCTCGGTGAGTGACACGACCTGGCCATCGACGCGCGCGCGGCTGAACCCCTTGGACTGCAGCTCACGGAAGAGCTCGGCGTACTCCCCCTTGCGGCCGCGCACCACTGGCGCGAGCACCTGGAACCGGATGCCCTCCTCGAGCTCGAGCACCCGATCGACGATCTGCTGGGGGGTCTGCCGGCTGATCGGAGCCCCGCACACCGGACAGTGCGGCGTGCCGATGCGGGCCCAGAGCAGCCGGAGGTAGTCCCAGACCTCGGTCACGGTGCCCACCGTCGAGCGCGGGTTGCGGGAGGTGGACTTCTGATCGATCGAGACGGCCGGCGAGAGGCCCTCGATGAAGTCGACGTCCGGCTTGTCCATCTGCCCCAGGAACTGACGGGCGTAGGCCGACAGCGACTCGACATAGCGGCGCTGGCCCTCGGCGAAGATCGTGTCGAACGCCAGGCTCGACTTGCCGGATCCGGACAGCCCGGTGAAGACGATCAGGGCGTTTCGGGGCAGGTCGATGCTGACGTCGCGCAGGTTGTGCTCGCGCGCGCCTCGGACGATCAGACGGTCGGCCACGGACTCTCTAGGCGATCAGGGGGAAGGCTCAGCTCTCGTGTCAGCCACGCTACCCGGAGGCTCTGACAGTTTTCCGTGCTCCACGAGGTCGACGAGCGGGCCGAGGCCCGCCGCGGTGGCATCCTCGGGTGTGGTGTCGCCGGCGAGGTAGTCGATGGTCGCCGGGAGATCATGGAAGACGGCGTCGCGGAAGACGATCCGGGTCGCCTCGTCACCCATGAGATCGGTGCTCGTGTAGAACCGCGCGTTGCGGCTGCCGGCGCCCTGGTGGTAGACGAGGTCGCCGTAGAGGCCGCCGATGAGGAAGTGCCCGTTGCGGACGTTGCTCCGGCGCAGCCGGCTGATCTTGCCGCCGCGGGCCCGGACCGCGAGCGTGATGTTGTGGGCGACGTCCTTGCCCTCGTCGATGGTGAAGCGCGCGCCGAGCTCCTCGAGTGTGTCGCGCCGGGCGGCAAAGCAGCTGGGGTGCACGTAGGGCTCGATGACCTCGCCCATCTCGTCGCGCCAGGCGCCGGCGAGCATGGCCCCCTCGTCGAGGCGGCCGATGAGGTTGGGCAGCCAGCCGTCCCGCACCGGGAAGGAGTCGGTGTCCAGCGTGACCACGTACTCGGTCTCCTTCGGCACCCGCTTGAGCAGCTGGTTGAGCGCCGGGCCGTGCCGCATCACCCGCCGCAACCTGCGGTTGTGGACGGTCACGCGCTTGGCGGCGTTCATGATCTCGGTGTGTTCGGGAAGGAACGCGTTGTCCCACACGAACACCCGGTAGCCCCCCGGGTGCGTGTGCTTGGCGATCTGGTCCAGGCAGAGCTTGATCCAGGGGAACTCCCGCGCCTCCTGCTTGTTGAACTCGGCGGCGGGGCCGTACCGGGAGAACCCGTTGACAACGAGGATCGCGGTGCGTGGTGCCTGCCGCTTCTTGGGCGCAGGCGTCACGACCGGAGGGGCTTCGGTCACACGGCCATGCTAGTTGTGCATAGGGTCGCGGCATGGCTGACACCTACACCGGCAAGGTCGCCGTCGGCGGGCCCGCCGAGACCCGTGACTCCGGGCCGCTGACCATCACCAAGATCGCGGTCGGGCCGATGGACAACAACGCCTACTTCCTGCGCTGTGCGGCCTCCGGCGCGGTCCTCCTCATCGACGCCGCCAACGAGCCGGACCGGTTGCTCGCGACTCTCGGCGACGACCGGCTCGGCCGCATCGTCACGACGCACCAGCACTTCGACCACTGGCAGGGGCTGCCGGAGATGTTCGCGGCCACCGGCGCGCCGGTGACCGCTCACCCGGCGGACGCCGGCGCCCTGCCGGTGCAGGTCACGGACCTGGTCGAGGACGGCGACACCGTCAACGTGGGCGACTGCGAGCTGTCCGTCATCCACCTGGTGGGACACACGCCTGGCTCGATCGCGCTCCTCTACCAAGGTCCGGACCGGCCGCACCTGTTCACCGGCGACTGCCTGTTCCCCGGTGGCGTCGGCAACACCGAGAAGGACCCGGACCGGTTCGCCTCGTTGATCAACGACGTCTCGACGAATGTGTTCGACCGGCTGCCGGACGAGACGTGGGTCTATCCGGGGCACGGCGGCGACACGACGCTGGGAGCGGAGCGACCGCATCTGCAGGAGTGGCGCGACCGGGGCTGGTGAGGCAATCGGGCGATTCCGGTCACCCGGCGCTTCGGGCGCGCCTAGGCTCCGACGTATCTGCGGTTTCACCATGTCGAGGAGCCCGATGATCAGGTCGAAGAGACTGGCTGCGTCTGCCGCAGCCGTCAGCATCCTCACGGCGGCGCCACTCGCGCTGTCCGTGGCCAGTGGCAGCACCGCCTCCCTGGCGACCGCCTCCAGTGCGGTGCGCGTGACCGTCCACCACGTCGGCACCGCCAAGATGGCACCGGCCGGCGCCTCCTCCGGTGAGCTGCGACCGCCCGGCGCGGACGACGTCGCCGCCACCGTCAAGGCGGTCGCGAATCGCAGCCCGCACTCCCACGCCAGGTCGACGCGAGGCACGCCACCACCCTCGGGGATCAGCCCCACCCAGACGCTCGGCGTCACCAACGGCAACTCCGGCTGGCAGGGCATCAACCACTACACCCAGCGCACCACCGACGGCGGTAACCAGTGGTCGCTGGTCCCGCCGGACCAGGGCCTGTGCGCGGGAGCCGGACAGGTCGTCGAAGCCGTCAACAACGCGGTGCAGGTCTACAACACGAACGGCACGCCCGCCGGTGCTCTCATCTCCGTCAACCAGTTCTACTGGCAGGACCACGAGGTCGTCCGCGGCTCACCGACAGTGGCCAGCCCGCACCAGATGGGTGACCCGAGCTGCGTCTACGACGCGGCCGCCAACCGCTTCTTCATGACCGTCTATGACGCTGTCTCCGACTCGGCCGGCAACCCGACGGGGCCGTCGTTCGTCGACATCGCGGTGAGCCCCGCGGGCACGGCGCTCGGACAGTGGAGCATCTACCAGCTCGACACCACGAACGACGGCACCGACGGCACGCCGTCACGGCCCAACTGCCCGTGCTTCGCCGACTACCCGCACATCGGCACGGACGCGAACGGCTTCTACATCACGACGAACGAGTACCCGTCCTTCGGTCCCGGCTCCAACGGTGCCGTGGTCTACGCCATCGACAAGACCGCGCTCGCGGCCGGCTCCGCGACCATCCCGGGCGCGATGATGGACACCAGGCGACAGGACTTCTACCAGGGTCAGTACTACGACGGCTTCACTCTCGCCCCGGCCCTGTCGAGCGGCACCAGCTATGCGCCGAACACGATGTACTTCCTGAGCTCGGACTCCTGGTCGGGCGACAACCCGATCGTGTCGAGCCAGATCCTGGTGTGGTCGATCGCCAACACCGGGCTCGTGCACAGCAACCCGAGCCAGCTGCACCTGACGCACACGACAGTTCCGGTGAACGCCTACTTCCCGCCACCGGCGTCCGACCAGAAGGCGGGCTCGGTGCCACTCGCTGACTGCCTCAACCTGACGGCCTGCTCGAAGGCGGTGCTCGGTACGCCGGACAAGTACAAGGAGTCCGAGTTCGCCTTCGACAGCTCCGACACCCGGATGCTGCAGAGCGCCTACGCGAACGGCAAGCTGTGGGGAGCGCTCGACACAGCCGTGGACATCGGTGGGGTGACCAAGGCAGGAGTTGCCTACTACGTGGTCAATCCCACCGCCAACACGTTGGTCAAGCAGGGCACCCTCGCCGTGCCGAACGCCAACATCACCTATCCGGCACTCGGCGTCACCTCCGCGGGCCACGCGGTCATGGCGCTCAGCCTGAGCGGCACGAACTACTTCCCGTCAGCCGCCTACGTGACGTTGAACGACGGGGCCAGCAGCCCCGCCTCCAACGTGCAGGTCGTCGGCGCCGGGCTGGGGCCGGATGACGACTTCAGCGGTTACAAGGGCTTCCTCTACAACCGCCCGCGCTGGGGCGACTACGGCGCAGCCAGCGTCGTCGGCGGCAAGGTGTGGATCGCGAGCGAGTACATCGCCCAGACCTGCACCTTGGCGCAGTACGAGACCGACACGGCGGCATCGCCGTTCGGCACGTGCGGGAAGACGCGCACAGTGCTGGCGAACTGGTCGACCCACGTGACGTCAGTCACGCCCTAGGTAGCCACGTAGCAGCAGCAGGCCCCGGCAACAGACATGCTGCCGGGGCCTGCGCTGTGTTGTCGTTCGTTACCAGTGAACGCCGGGAAGCAGTCGCACGATCGCCTGTGCGCCACGGCTGAGTGACACCTGGTCGTCACCGCCCGCTGCCTTGGAGTCGGGGAACACCCGGTAGGCCACGTGCAGCAACGCATCGACGACCTTCGGGGTGAGTGCATAGGACACGACGCCGAACGTGCCCAGCCGGGTGCCGAGATGCTTCGGCCGCTCGGTCAGCGCGCGCACGACCATGCCCGCCGCATCCTCCGGCGTCAGCGTCGGGAATGCGTCGTAGATCCGTGTCGGCCGGATCATCGGAGTGCGCACGAGCGGCATGTGGATCGTCGTGTAGGTCACCCCGTCGCCGTAGGTCTCCGACGCGACCACTCGACTGAACGCGTCGAGCGCTGCCTTGGAGGCGACGTACGCCGAGAACCGCGGCGGTGCGGTCTGCACGCCGATCGACGAGACGTTGACGACGTGGCCGAAGCGGCGTTCGGTCATGTGTGGGAGCAGCGCCAGGATCATCCGCACGGCGGCGAAGTAGTTGAGTGACATCGTCCGCTCGTAGTCATGCATGCGGTCGTAGGACAGCTGCACGGAGCGACGGATCGAACGCCCGGCATTGTTCACCAGAGCGTCGATGCCGCCCGGATGGTCGGCGACCATCTGCTTGACGGTTGCCGCGACCGCCTCGGTGTCGGTGATGTCGCAGGGGTAGGAGTGGGCCGTCCCGCCCGCTGCCTCGATCTCGGCTTTGACCTCGTCGAGCTTGTCCGCACTGCGGGCGACGAGCAACGGGACGCCACGGCGGGACGCCACGGCGAGCGCCGTGGCCCGTCCGATGCCGGACGACGCGCCGGTGATGACGACGGTGCGGCCGTCGAGGGCACCGCCCGGTCGGGGTCGACGGGCCCGCGCGGGGTCGAGGTGGGCCTCCCAGTGCTGCCACAGCGCCGCGGCGTAGTCGTCGAGTGCCGGCAGCTCGACGCCGCTGCCGGCCAGCTCCTGCTGGGTGCGGGTCGAGTCGAAGACCGACGGGAACGTCATGTGCGGCACGACCTCCGGCGGGACGGCCAACCGGTCGAGCAGCACGTTGCGCGCACCGGTCACGCCCGGCAGCCGCTGGGCCAAGGACAGGAGGCGGATGGCCGGCGCGACGACACGACGGTCGACCGGGAGGGCGACCGGCGGCGCGCCCGCCGCCCGGGCGAACGCGTTGACGACATCGAGCAGCCGTTGCGGCTCGGGGGCGACCAGATGGAAGGCGCGGCCGTCGAGGTCGGGCCGGTGGATGAGGGTGTCCATGGCTGCGGCCACGAAGTCGACCGGCACGACGTTGGTGTCGCCGAGGTCCGGCCCGACGACGGGCAACCAGGACGGCAGCGCTGCGAGTCGCGACAGCGCGGGGAAGAAGTAGTAGGGACCGTCGACCTTGTCCATCGCACCGGTCTGCGAATGGCCGACGACGATGGCCGGCCGGTAGACGCGCCAGGGCACCTCGGTCTGGTCGCGCACCAGGCGCTCGGCCTCGAACTTGGTCGCGTGATAGGCCGAGGGCAGCCGCTGCCCCTCGTCGAACATCGCCTCGGTGAACGTGCCCGGGTGCTCTCCGGCGACCGCGACGGACGACACGTGGTGGAAGCAGCCGGCCCGAAGGTCCGCTGCCAGTGCGAGCGCCTCCTGGGTGCCGCCGACGTTCACCTGCTGGTTGGTCTGCGCGTCGGCCGTCATGTCATACAGCGCCGCGAGATGCACCACATGGTCGACGGTGCCGCGCAGCCGGTCACGGTCCGCGGACGAGACCCCGAGCAGTGGGTCGGTCAGGTCGCCGACGACCGGTTCGAGCCGGCCCAGGTCGGGCCAGCCGGCCGTCAACGCGTCGAGCTTCGACAGCGACCCGCGCCGCACCAGCAGCAGCACCTCGGCGTCAGGGCGGGCGAGCAGTCGTTCGACCAGATGGCGCCCGAGGAAGCCGGTGCCACCGGTCACGAGATAGGTCGTCACGCGGCTATTGTCCTCATGCCCGCAAGGGCGGTTGCCCGCTAGAAGTAGTCGAGCAGCCCCGACGGCCCGCCGGAGCCCAGCAGCGCGTCCAACCCCGCGTCATCGGCGGCGTCCCCGCCGCGGAGGAATCCCGCCTGCCGCAGCTGCGCGGCTCGGGCCGAGCCGCACCACAGCAGCGACCAGCCGCGGACGTCGAGCACCGCGGCCGGTTCCCCCGCCGCCGGCTCGAGTCGCCCGGAACCGTCCTCGAGGGTCAGTCGCCACCCCCCGTCGTTACCACCGAGCAGCGGGTCGACGAGCCGGAACGCCACTGAGCCGGCGACCCCCGCCGGCCAGCCGCGGGCCGCCACGGCGGCGGCGACGTCGAGGGGCCGGTGCATCCAGACGTCGACGCGGTGCTCGCGGGTCCGCTCGAGCGGCAGCCGGGCGGTGACGGCGTCGACCCACGGAGGCAGCCGGAACCGCACGGTCGGCGCGACGCTGACCCAGCCACCGAGGGAGGCCAGCAACGCGAGCGCTGCGTCGCCGGTGAGCGCCAGGCAGTCCGGCACGGTGATGACGGAGCTGTCGTCGTAACCGCGGCCGCGTTGCCACGAGGCATATCCGACGAGCGCACCGCCGGCGTCCTCAGCGAGGGTGATGCCGTCGATGCCGTCGGGCAGGGTCCCGTCCGTGGGGTCGGCAAACAGGCCACCGTGCCGAGTCAGCAGGCCGTTGCCGGCGCGCCCGATCTCGGCGTAGACCGCGCGCACCGCGGGGAGGTCGCCGGCGTCGGCAGGTCGTAGCCGGACGCCCGCGGGCGCGGCACCCCGGGGAAGCAGGGCGGTCGGTACGTCGACGTCGCGCATCACGCCGCAGGCTTCGAAGCCGAGCGAGCGGTAGACGGCGGTCGATGTGCAGAACAACGCGGCCACCACGGCACCGCGGTCGCGGGCACCCTCCAACAGCGCCGTCATGACCGACCTGGTCGCACCGCGCCCGCGCTGCTCGGGTTCGACCGCGACCCCGGCCACGCCGCTGGCCGGGACGACCCGGCCGCCCCACCACTGGTCGTGCCGGAGGTCGGTGGCCTTGGCGACCAGCCGCCCCGACTCGTCGAACCCGCCCCAGCGCACGAGGCACCCGTCGAGGTCCGGCCGATGCGCCGGGGGCGTCTGCTGGGTCGACCCGAACGCCAGCCGGCCGAGCTGCCAGGCGGCGTCGAGATCGGCTTGCTCGAGCCGGCGGATGTCGAGCACCCGCGCAGTCTCGCAGCCCTCTGCCGTGGCCGCGACCGGGAAACGGCGGAGCCGCCCTGCGCGG
>JAVEEH010000245.1 GCA_030840545.1 Frankiaceae bacterium
CGAGGAGGCCAAAGGCGAGCCCGGCGAGGTCGTGGCCGTGCCGATCGGGCGCGACGGGGTCGACACGGTGCTTCTCGCCGGCGTCGGGGACGGCTCGATCCGGTCGCTGTGCCGGGCCGCGTCGGCCGTCGTACGCCGGGCCAAGCCGTCGGAGTCGCTGGCGACCACCCTGACCGTCGGCCGGGACGCTGCCGCCACCCGGGCGGTGGCTGAGGCGCTCGGGCTCGCGTCGTACGTCTTCTCCCGCAAGAGCGACCCCAAGCCGGTCAAGCTCCGGCAGGCAGTCCTGATCGTCGACGACCCGGCGGCCTCCCACCCGGCGCTCGACCAGGCCCGGGCGACCGTCGCCGCCGTGCTACTCGCCCGCGACCTGGCCAGCACCCCTTCGCTGGAGAAGTCGCCCGAATGGATGGCCGAGCAGTGTCGCGAGCTCGCCGGCCGCACCGGCCTCGACATCGAGATCTGGGACCAGCCCCGGCTCGTCCGCGAGGGCTTCGGCGGGATCGTCGCCGTTGGTCGCGGCTCCAGCCGCCCACCGCGGCTGGTCCGGCTCGAGCACCGGCCGGCCGGCGCAACCCGCCATGTCGTCCTGGTGGGCAAGGGCATCACCTTCGACTCGGGCGGGCTGTCCCTCAAGCCGCCCGAGGGCATGATCACGATGAAGACGGACATGAGCGGCGGCGCCGCGGTCATCGGGGCGATGAGCGCACTGGCGGCGCTGGGCGTGACGACCCGGGTCACCGCGCTGGTGCCACTTGCCGAGAACATGCCCGGAGCCGACGCGACCCGCCCCGGTGACGTCGTGCGGCACTACGGCGGGCGGACGAGCGAGGTGCTCAACACCGACGCCGAGGGCCGGCTGGTGCTGGCCGACGCGCTGGCCTATGCCACGGAGCGGCTCGCTCCGGACGCGATCGTCGACATCGCCACCCTGACCGGCGCGGCCACGCTGGGCCTCGGCAAGCGGCACGGTGCGTTGTTCGCCAACGACGGCGCGTTGAGCGCCCAGCTGGTCGCAGCGGCCGAGGCCGGCGGCGAGCGGTTGTGGCCGATGCCGCTGGTGGAGGACTATCGCGACGGCCTCGACTCCCCGGTCGCCGACCTCCGCAACATCGGCGCTCCGGAGATGCGCTACAGCGGCGGGGCGATCGTCGCCGCGCTCTTCCTCCGCGAGTTCGTCAGCGCGTCGGTCCCGTGGGCGCACCTCGACGTGGCCGGTCCGGCCCGGGCCGACGCCGACGAGGACGAGGTCACCAAGGGACCGACCGGCTTCGGCGTACGAACGTTCCTCCGCTGGTTGCAGCAGCCATGACCAGGACCGAGCGACGGGTCCCGGATGGTGCCGTGCTCGCTCTGGTCTGCCTCGCGCAGTTCATGGTTGTGCTCGACATCTCGATCGTCAATGTGGCGCTGCCGTCGATCGGCAAGGACTTGCACTACTCCACGACCGGACTGCAGTGGGTGGTGAACTCCTATGTGCTGACGTTCGCCGGCTTCCTGCTGCTCGGCGGCCGCGCCGCCGACCTGTTCGGGCGGCGACGCGTGTTCATCACCGGCCTGACGCTGTTCTCCCTGGCGAGCCTGTTGGGTGGATTCGCCCAAACGTCCGGAGAGCTCACCGCCGCCCGCGCCGCGCAGGGCCTCGGCGGTGCCATCCTCTCGCCCGCCACGCTCATGATCATCATGACGACGTTCACCGAGGGTCGCAGCCGCCATCGTGCGCTGGGGGTATGGAGCTCGGTGGCCGGTGCCGGGGGTGCGTCCGGGGCGATCCTCGGGGGCGTTCTGACGTCTGAGCTCTCCTGGCGGTGGGTGCTGTTCGTCAACGTGCCGATCGGCACGCTGGCCGTCGTAGCAGCCTTCCTGCTGTTGAACGAAACACGTCGTCCCGAAGCCGACCGCCACCTCGACGTTGCGGGTGCGGTCACGGCGACGGCCGGTCTCGCTGTTCTCGTCTACGCGATCGTCGGCACGGATGTGCACCCCTGGGGTTCTGCCCGCACGTTGTGGTTGCTGGCGATCGCCGTCGTGCTGCTCGTCACGTTCGTCGTCATCCAGGCACGCTTCGCGCGGTCGCCGCTGATGCCGCTGTCGTTGTTCCGATCACGGTCGCTGTCCGCTGCCAACGTCGTCATGACGTTGATGGGTGCCGTCTTCTTCTCCATGTGGTATTTCCTGACGCTCTATCTACAAGACGTCCATCACAACAGTCCGATCAAGGCCGGGCTGCTCTTCTTCCCGATGGGGTTGACGATCATCGTCGGCGCGCAGATCAGTGCACGCATCGTCACTGACCTCGGGCCGCGGCGGGTGCTCATCGGCGGCATGTCGTTGCTTGCCGGCGGGTTCCTCTGGATGGCGCAGCTCGACGCCACCAGCTCCTACCTCGGCGGGGTACTTCCGGGCAGCCTGCTCACCACGCTCGGTGCCGGCCTGTGCTTCACGCCGCTGGCCGCCGCGGCGACCAGCGGCGTGCCGATGCACCTGGCCGGGCTCGCATCCGGCGTGCTCAACACCTCACGCCAGGTCGGCGGGTCGATCGGCTTGGCCGCGCTCGCCACCCTCGCAACCGCCGAGACCCGCCAAGCGATGGGCCCGCTGACCGCAGCGGCGCCGTCGCCGGCCGCGCTGACCCACGGTTTCGATCGTGCGTTCGTAGCGGCGGCGATCGTTTCGCTGGTTGGGGTGATCGGGGCGATGTTCATCCCGAAGCAGCTGCGCGGCACCGCGCCGGAGTCTCAGGACAGCCGGCGGCCACCAACGGTGACTCCGGCGACACGCCCGCCGGACCCGAAGCTCACCGACGCGGAACCTCCGCTGGCGCAGTAGGAGAACGTCGTCCCGTGCCGTTGGTGTGGCTGCCCGAGCACGGCGAGCACCCGCTCGGGAGTCATCCCCGTGCGCACCTTCGACAGGTCACCGTTCGTGAGGTCCGGGATGTCGCGGCGGCAGGCATCGGGGCGGATGCCGATGGCGCGCTCCCACATCTGCAGGTAGGCCTCCGGACCACGGGTCAGGTCGCGGTAGTACGCCGCCCCGTCGCTGTCAGCGAGCTCGACGCCGTCCTTGACCCAGTCCGGATAGAGGCCGTAGTGGTCGACGCCGTCCTTGTTGATGTCATAGATGCGCTTGCCGCTGACCTGCTGGTGCACGGTCACGCCGCCGAAGCCGGTGAACGGATAGTGGACGCTGTCGTTCGGGAGCGGCAGCCGGGGCGCGCCCTGTGCCGAGAAGCCGTTGATGTCCGAGCCCCAGCCGATGCCGTAGAGGTAGTCGGGGTTGGCCCACTGCCGCTGCTGCCGCCACGTCTGCACGAAGCTGTAGGACGACCCGGCGTGCGGGGTGACGATGCCGCCGAGCTTGAGCACGGCCCGGTAGGTCGGGTCGTCGGCCCAGCCATGGCTCGACACGACGCCGCTGTAGCCGGCCGCGGCGACGTACCTCATCGCCTCCTGCCGCGCGAGCGCACTCATGTGGTCGGGGTCGAAGATCATGCCGCGCGTCATCAAGGCATCGATCGCGTGCCGGCCCAGTGCGCTGAGCCCGACGATGTTGCAGTGCGGGCCGGCGGGGTAGGCCGG
>JAVEEH010000300.1 GCA_030840545.1 Frankiaceae bacterium
GCCGCCGCCATCCGCCGCAGCGAGCTGGTGGTCCTGCCGACCGACACCGTCTATGGCGTCGCGGCCGACGCCTTCAGCCCGCCCGCGGTCAACCTGCTGCTCGCCGCGAAAGGCCGCGGCCGTGACATGCCCGTGCCTGTGCTCGTCTCGTCGACGGCCATGCTCGACGCGCTGGTCGACCGGATGCCCGACCCGGGCCGCGCGCTGGTCGAGGCGTTCTGGCCCGGCGCCCTGACGCTCGTCGTACGGCACACGGCACACCTCGCCTGGGACCTCGGCGAGGCCCGTGGCACCGTTGCCGTCCGCCGCCCCGACCACCCGGTCACCGTCGCGCTCATCGAGCAGACCGGTCCGCTGGCGGTGTCGAGCGCCAACCGGTCCGGGCACCCCGCGGCGACCACGGCGCTCGAGGCCCGCCTGCAGCTCGGGGCGTCGGTCGCGGTCTACCTCGACGCCGGGCCCGGCGCCGGCTCGACGGCGTCCTCGATCGTCGACCTGACGGGGGACGTGCCCCGGCTGCTCCGCGCCGGCGCGGTCGACCTCGACGCGCTGCGTGCGGTCGCCCCCGACCTTGTGCCGGAGCCGTAGAGTGCGGGGATGACCAGCACACCCTTCTGGGGACCTGACTTTCAGGCGCTGCAGGCCGAGGACCCGGACATTGCCGGCGTCGTCCTCGACGAGCTCGACCGGCTGCGCGGCGGCCTCCAGCTGATCGCCAGCGAGAACTTCACCTCGCCCGCCGTGCTCGCCGCGCTCGGTTCGACGCTGTCGAACAAGTACGCCGAGGGCTATCCGGGGCGTCGTTACTACGGCGGCTGCGAGGTCGTCGACCGGGCCGAGGAGATCGGCATCGCGCGCGCGAAGGAGCTGTTCGGAGCGGCGCACGCCAACCTGCAGCCGCACTCCGGCGCCAGCGCCAACCTGGCCGCCTATGCCGCGCTGTGCGAACCCGGCGACACGGTGCTGGCGATGAGCCTGCCGCACGGTGGCCACCTCACCCATGGCAGCAAGGTCAACTTCTCCGGCAAGTGGTTCTCGATCGTTCCCTACGGCGTCCGCGAGGACGACGAGCTGATCGACTACGACGAGGTCCGCGACCTGGCGCTGCGCCACCAGCCCAAGATGATCATCTGCGGCGCGACCGCCTACCCGCGGCTGATCGAGTTCGACAAGTTCCGCGCGATCGCCGACGAGGTCGGCGCCTGGCTGGTCTGCGACGCCGCGCACTTCATCGGCCTCGTCGCGGGCAAGGCGATCCCCTCGCCGGTGCCCTACGCCGATGTCGTCACGTTCACCACGCACAAGGTGCTGCGTGGACCGCGTGGCGGCATGATCCTGTGCACCGAGGAGCTCGCCCCCCGCATCGACAAGGCCGTGTTCCCGTTCACGCAGGGCGGCCCGCTCATGCACGCAGTGGCGGCGAAGGCCGTCGCTCTCAAGGAAGCGTCCACGCCGGCCTACCAGGCCTATGCGCGTCAGGTCGTCGCCAACGCCCAGACGCTCGCCGAGGGGTTGGGCGCCGAAGGGATGCGGCCGGTCAGCGGCGGGACCGACACCCATCTCGCCCTCATCGACCTCCGCGAGACCGGCGTGACGGGAAAGGACGCCGAGGCTCGCTGCGACGCTGCGGGCATCACGCTGAACAAGAACGCGATCCCCTTCGACCCGCAGCCCCCGGCCGTCGCATCCGGCATCCGGGTCGGCACTCCCGCCGTCACGACGCAGGGAATGTCCGAGGGCGAGATGAAGGAAGTCGCCTCGCTCATCGCGCGGGCGGTCCGCGACTCGGACGGGTCCGGCGCTGCTGATGTCCGCGCAACCGTCAAGGCGCTCGTGGGCCGGCACCCGGCCTACCCCCGAGCCTGACGGCGGGGCGGGCGACGTGCGTGAGTACCTGCTCACCGCATTCGTCGTCGCTGCCATCACCTACCTGTGCACGCCGTTCGTCCGCCGGTTCGCGGCCATGGTCGGCGCCTACACCCCGGTGCGAGACCGAGACGTGCACACGATCCCGACGCCTCGTCTCGGCGGCATCAGCATGCTGGCTGGGATCAGCGCCGGCCTGCTCGTCGCGAGCCGGCTGCCGACACTGCAGCGCGTGTTCGACACCACAGAGGTCCGTGGCGTGCTGTTCGGCGGCCTCCTGCTCGTCGCGATCGGCGCCGCCGACGACAAGTGGGGCCTGGACGCGCTGACCAAGCTCGCCGGGCAGATCCTCGCCGCCGGCGTCATGGTGCTGCAGGGCGTGCAGCTGCTCTATCTGCCGCTTCCCTCGGGCGCGCTGTCGCTGGGTCCCGACCTCGGTGTGCCGCTCACAGTCATCTTCGTGGTCGTCACGATCAATGCGGTCAACTTCATCGACGGTCTCGACGGGCTAGCCGCCGGCGTCGTCGCGATCGCGGCGGTGGCGTTCTTCGCCTACTCCTACGAGCTGTCCGTCGTTCACCACTTCGACCGGGCGACCGCCCCGACCCTGATCACGGCCGTGCTCGCTGGCGCGTGCATCGGCTTCCTGCCGCACAACTTCAACCCCGCCCGGGTGTTCATGGGTGACTCCGGGTCGATGCTGCTCGGGCTGATGCTCGCGTCCGCCAGCGTGAGCCTGCTGGGCCGGCTCGACCCGAGCGCCATCAACGCCTCGCTGGTCTTCCCCTCGCTGTTGCCGCTGCTGATCCCGCTCGCAGTCCTCGCGGTGCCGTTCATCGACCTGGTGTTGGCGGTGGCCCGCCGCACCCGCACCGGTCAGGCGCCGTGGGCGCCGGACAAGCTTCACCTCCACCACCGGCTGCTGCGGTTGGGGCACACGCACGCGCGGGCCGTGCTGATCATGTACCTGTGGTCGGCGCTCATCGCCGGCGGCGCGGTCACGGTGGCGTTCGCGCACGACCGTCCGCTGCTCGTGGTCGCGGGCTATCTCGTCGCCGGGGCCGTGCTGCTGATCGCGAGCAACATCCCGCGGCTTCGGCACGCGCGGCATGGCTGACCCGACCGCCCGTCGGCCCGTGCCGGGCCCCGCTCAGCTGCTCCAGCTCGGAGCCACCTGCGGGGTGATCATCGGGGTCGCAGTGTTCGCCGGTTACCTGCTCGACCAGGCGCTTGGGACGTCCCCCCTGCTCGTGTTCGTGGGTTTGGCCATTGGTATTGTTGGGGCAGCGACCGGGTCCTATTTCCTGATCCGGCCCTATCTGAAGGACTGATCGTGGCCCTCGACGCTCAATGGAGCGCCGTCGCGCGCGGCTATCGCTTCGCGTTGATCCTTGCCGCCGTTGTCGGCGTCATCGCCGTGGTGGCGACCGCCGCCACCGGTCACTGGGTCGCGGGCGTTTTCATCTGCATCGGCCTCGGCCTGGGCGGCTGGAACTCGCGGCGCCTCTGGACCGACACGCTCAAGCTCACCGACGGCACCGCTGAGCCCGGCGAGAAGTGGCGTGGACCGGCCGTGGGCGCCTCCGCGCGACGGCTCGGGCTCATCACCGTGCTCGGATTCCTCATCGCGCTGGCCTACCGGCCCCTCGGCTGGACCGTGTTCCTGGGCCTGCTCGTCTTCCAGATCGTCATGGTCGCGACCGTCGCACCGCCGCTGCGCCGGGTGATCGCACCCCACAAGATCGCGGCGACGCCGGGGATGCAACCGTGATCAGCTCGGCCGGTGTGCTCGCGGCGACGATCAAGCCGGGTGAGCACATCACGCGGCACCTGTTCGGGCTGACCCTCAACGTCGACACGCTCTACACCTCGGCGCTCGCCGGCGCGGCCGTCTGCGTGCTCGGCTGGATGGTCGCGCGCAAGGCCACCGACGGGGTGCCGACCAAGATGCAGCTCGTCTTCGAGACCGTCACCTCGCAGGTGCGGGCCTACGTGCAGCAGTCGGTCGGGCACGACGTGCCGCCGTGGTTGGTGCCGCTCGGCTTCGCGCTGTTCTTCTTCATCCTGTTCTGCAACTGGCTGGGGTGGATCCCGTCGGGCCACAGCCCCGAATACCTGCCGCCCCCCACCGCAGACACCAACCTCACGTTCGCCCTCACCGCTGTCGTGGTCTGCGGCTACGTCTACCTGGGCGTCAAGCGCAAGGGCCGGCGCTACGTCACCGACTGGTTCACGGCCAAGCCTGCCATCCGCCGGCCCATCCTGATCCTCGAGCAGATCGTCAACCCGCTCTCACTGTCCTTGCGTCTTTTCGGCAACATCTTCGCCGGCGGCATCATGCTCGCCGTCATCGCGTTGCTGCCCTCATATCTACTGCCGGTCGAGGCGGCGTTCAACTTCGGCTGGAAGCTGTTCGACTCGGGCCTCATCGCGCCGATCCAGGCGTTCATCTTCTCGTTCCTGACCATCCTCTACTTCGGCTTCGCGGTCGAAGAGGAGCACTGACCCGCTCCGCCCGTCCCGCTCCGCAGCACCCCTGACCTGAAACGCACCAACGTCCTCGAAGGAGAGAGACGAGACATGGCCGCAAAGGACCTGAACAACGCCATCGCCATCGCTGGTGGTCTGGTAGGCGGTGGCCTCGCCCTCGGTGGCGGCGCCATCGGCGCCGGCATCGGTGACGGCCTCGCCGGTAACGCCCTGATCAGCGGCATCGCCCGCCAGCCCGAGGCGCAGGGCCAGCTGACCGGCCAGTTCTTCCTGACCGTCGGCCTGGTCGAGGCGGCCTACTTCATCAACCTCGCCTTTGCCGCGCTGTTCGTCTTCGTGCTCGGCAAGTGAGCTGACGACGTATGCAGCCCGCTGCCGCCGCCGCTGAGAAGACGAACAACTTCCTCATCCCCAACGCGACGTTCATCGTCGAGGTCCTCGTCTTCCTGGTGATCCTGTGGTTCCTCTCCAAGAAGGTGCTGCCGCGGCTCAACGCCCTGCTGGAGGCCCGGCAGGAAACGATCCGCCAGCAGTTCGAGGACGCGAAGACAGCGAAGGAAGAGGCGGAGAAGAACAAGAAGGAATACCAGGAGGCGCTGGCCGAGACACGCAAGGAGATCTCCCGACTGCGCGAAGAGGCGCAGAGCGAGGGCGCGCAGATCCTCGAGGAATACCGGCAGCGCGCCCAGCGCGAGTTCGACGAGCGGATGGCGGCGCTGGAGGAGCGGCTCCTCATCGAGCGGCAGCAGGTCATGCTGACGCTGCGCAACGAGATCGGCGAGCTCGCGTTCACCTTGTCGGAGAAGATCGTGCGCGACTCGCTCCGTGAGGACGAACGCCAGCGCAAGCTGGTCGACGACTTCATCGCCGGCGTAGGCGCCACCGTGCGGGTCGAAGCCGAGGCAAGCTCCTGATGCAGGGCGCCAGCCGCGAGTCCCTCGCGAGCCTTCGCGAGACCCTGGGTGAGCAGACCGGATCCGCCGGCGCCGCCGCGCTCGCGGCGCTCTCCCAGGAGTTGTTCGGCGTGGTGTCGCTCCTCGCTGCGCAGGGGGCCCTGCGGCGGACGCTGTCCGACCCGGGCCTCGAGCCGGACAACAAGGTCCGCGTCGTCGACACCTTGTTCGGTGAGCGGCTCGCCGCTCCCGCACTCGAGCTGCTTCGGCAGACGGCTCGACTGCGCTGGTCGGCACCGCGCGACATCGTCGATGCGCTCGAGGCGATGGCGGTCGAGGCGGCGCTGCAGCAGGCCGAGGTCGAAGGCAACCTCGACGAGGTCGAGGACGAGCTGTTCCGGTTCGAGCGAATCATCGACGGGCAGCCGGAGCTGCGGGCCGCGGTGACGGATCGCAACCTCCCCGCCGAGGTCAAGACCGAGCTGCTGCACCGCCTGCTCGACGGCAGGGTCGCTGACGTCTCCTATGCCCTGGTCGAGCGCGCCGTTCTGGCCCCGCGCGGCCGGACCGTCGAACGCGTCCTCGACGAGTTCACCGAGCTGGCGGCCAAGCGTCGCGAGCGCCTGATCGCGAGGGTCACCACAGCCACCGCGTTGACACCCGAGCAGCAGGACTCGCTCGCGGCTGCGCTCGGTCGCGAGTTCAACCGCGACGTGCGTCTGCAGCTCGTCGTCGACCCCGACCTCATCGGCGGCGTCACCGTCCGCATCGGCGATGAGGTCATCGATGGAAGCGTGCTGCGCCATCTCGGCGCGGCTCATCGTCGCCTGACCGGTGGCTCCGGCCTCCGCACCTGAAGCAATCGAAACAAGGGAGTTTCGCCCCCATGACCGAGTTGACGCTTCGTCCGGAGGAGATCCGAGACGCGCTCGAGAGCATCGTGTCGTCCTACGACGCAGGTGCGAGCCGCGACGAGGTCGGTGTCGTCACCGAGACCGGTGACGGGATCGCCCGCGTCGAGGGCCTGCACTCGTGCATGACCAACGAGCTGCTGGAGTTCGAGGGCGGTGTGCTGGGCCTCGCGCTCAACCTCGACGTCCGCGAGATCGGCTGCGTCATCCTCGGCGACACCCAGCACATCGAGGAGGGTCAGGAAGTCCGGCGTACCGGCGAGATCCTCTCGGTGCCGGTCGGCGACGCCTTCCTCGGCCGGATGGTCGACCCGCTCGGCCGCCCGCTCGACGGCAAGGGTGAGATCGCGACCACCGAGACGCGCGCGCTCGAGCTGCAGGCGCCGAGCGTCGTCCAGCGCCAGCCGGTCAAGGAGCCGCTGCAGACCGGCATCAAGTCCATCGACGCGATGACGGCGATCGGGCGCGGGCAGCGGCAGCTGATCATCGGCGACCGGCAGACCGGCAAGACAGCCGTGGCGATCGACGCGATCATCAACCAGCGCGAGAACTGGAAGAGCGGCGACAAGAAGAAGGCCGTGAAGTGCGTCTATGTCGCCATCGGCCAGAAGGGCTCGACCATCGCCGGTGTCCAGGCGACGCTCGAGGAAGCCGGCGCGATGGAATACACCACCATCGTGGCCGCCCCGGCGTCGTTCCCGGCGTCGTTCAAGTACATCGCGCCCTACGCGGGCTCAGCGATCGCCCAGCACTGGATGTACAACGGCGAGCACGCCCTCATCGTCTTCGACGACCTGTCCAAGCAGGCCGACGCCTACCGCGCCATCTCGCTGCTGCTTCGTCGCCCGGCCGGGCGCGAGGCCTACCCCGGTGACGTCTTCTACCTGCACTCGCGGCTGCTCGAGCGCTGCGCCAAGCTCTCCGATGACCTCGGCGGCGGGTCCCTGACCGGCTTGCCGATCATCGAGACGAAGGGCAACGACGTCTCGGCCTACATCCCGACCAACGTCATCTCGATCACCGATGGCCAGATCTTCCTCGAGACCGACCTGTTCAACTCCGGTGTCCGCCCCGCCATCAACGTGGGCATCAGCGTCAGCCGGGTCGGCGGCAACGCGCAGGTCAAAGCGATGAAGTCCGTTGCCGGCCGGCTTCGTCTCGACCTGGCGCAGTATCGCGAGCTCGAGTCGTTCGCGGCGTTCGGATCGGACCTCGACAAGGCCTCGAAGCAGCAGCTCGAGCGTGGCTCGCGACTGGTCGAGCTGCTCAAGCAGCCGCAATACTCGCCGTTCTCCGTCGAGCGCGAGGTCGTGTCGATCTGGGCCGGCACGAGCGGTCAGCTCGACGACGTTCCGGTGCCCGACATCCGCAAGTTCGAGCGTGAGTTCCTCGACTACATCGCCCACACGCACAAGGGCATCTACGACGGCATCGTGTCCAGCGGCCAGCTGCCCGACGACGCGATCGAGTCGTTGAAGAGCGCGATCTCCGACTTCAAGAAGACGTTCGAGACGTCGTCGGGGGAGCCGATCGACAAGCCCAGCGAGGCGATGGACGAGGACGAGGTGGGCCAGGAGAAGGTCACCGCGCATCGGCCGAAGCCGAAAGACCAGTAGGCCGTCTCGTGGGTGCCAAGCTGCGCGAGTATCGACGGCGGATCAAGACCGTCCAGTCGACCACGAAGATCACCAAGGCGATGGAGCTCATCGCCGCGTCGCGCATCGTCAAGGCCCAGCAACGGATCAAGCAGGCGCGCCCCTACGCTGATGCCATCACCGGGGTCGTGTCGATCGTCGCGAGCCAGAGCAGCAACGTCGACCATCCGCTGACGACCGCGCGCGAGAACCCCTCGCGCGCCGCGGTGCTCGTCATCACGAGCGACCGCGGTCTTGCCGGCGGCTACAACTCCAACGCCTTGCGCACCGCCGAGCAGCTCAACTCGCTCGTCCGCGAGGAGGGGAAGGAGGCGGTGCCCTTCCTCGTCGGCCGCAAGGCTGTGGGCTTCTACAAGTTCCGGGGCCGGGACGTGTCGCGGCAGTGGACCGGCTTCAGCGAGCAGCCCTCCTACGCCGACGCGAAGGCCGTGGCCGATGCGCTGATCGAGGCGTTCCGTCTCGGCGGTGACAACGAGGAGGACGGCGTCAAGGGCGTCGACGAGATCCACATCGTCTACACCGAGTTCAAGTCCATGGTGTCGCAGAAGGCGGTAGCCAAGCGGCTGCTGCCGCTCGTCATCGAGTACGAAGAGGACAGCGAGCCCGACGCGCAGCAGTTCGAATTCGAGCCCAGCGCCGAGGGCGTTCTCGACGCTTTGCTCCCGCGCTATATCGAGGCGCGCATCTATGCCTCGATGCTCGACTCGGCCGCGAGCGAGCAGGCTGCGCGGCGCCGGGCCATGAAGTCCGCCACCGACAACGCGGACGAGCTCATCAAGTCGCTGACCCGGGACGCCAACGCGGCCCGGCAGGCGGAGATCACCCAGGAAATCATGGAGATCGTCGGCGGCGCCGAGGCGCTGGCGAAGACGGGAAGTGACGGATGACCGCGACGCTCGAAGAGAAGCCGGCCGAGAAGGAGGGCGGCACCGGACGCGTCGTACGCGTCATCGGTCCCGTCGTCGACGTCGAGTTCGGTCCCGACGACATGCCCGAGCTGCACAACGCGCTGCACGTCGAGCGCACGCTTGCGGGTGAGAAGCGCACGCTGACCCTGGAGGTCGCCCAGCACATCGGCGACAACATGGTGCGCGGCATCTCGATGCAGCCGACCGATGGCCTGGTCCGAGGTGCTCCGGTCACGGACACGGGCGCGCCGATCAGCGTGCCGGTGGGCGACGTGACCCTCGGGCACGTCTTCAACGTGCTGGGTCAGCCGCTCGACGTCGACGAGAGCAAGCTCGACATCCAGACGCGGTGGCCGATTCACCGTCCGGCGCCGCCGCTCGACGAGCTCGAGGCACGCACCGAGATGTTCGAGACGGGCATCAAGGTCATCGACCTGCTGGCGCCGTACGTGTCCGGCGGCAAGATCGGCCTGTTCGGTGGTGCCGGTGTCGGGAAGACCGTGCTCATCCAGGAGCTGATCTACCGGGTCGCCGAGCAGTTCGGTGGCCGGTCGGTGTTCGCTGGAGTCGGCGAGCGCACCCGCGAGGGCAACGACCTCTTCCTCGAGATGGAGGAGTCCGGTGTCCTCGGCAAGACCGCGCTGGTCTTCGGCCAGATGGACGAGCCGCCGGGCACCCGCATGCGGGTCGGGCTGGCGGCGCTCACGATGGCGGAGTACTTCCGGGATGAGCAGAAGCAGGACGTGCTGCTCTTCATCGACAACATCTTCCGGTTCACCCAGGCCGGCTCCGAGGTGTCGACGCTGCTCGGCCGGATGCCCTCCGCGGTGGGTTACCAGCCGACGCTGGCCGACGAGATGGGGGAGCTGCAGGAGCGCATCACCTCGAC
>JAVEEH010000306.1 GCA_030840545.1 Frankiaceae bacterium
CCTCCTGCAGGTCGGCGGGAGCGCTGAGGGTGCCGGTCACGGCGGTCGCGGCGGCGACCGGCGGGGAGACGAGGTGGGTGCGGCCGCCGGGTCCTTGCCGCCCTTCGAAGTTGCGGTTCGAGGTCGATGCGCTGCGCTCGCCGGGTGTGAGCTTGTCCGGGTTCATGCCGAGGCACATCGAGCAGCCCGCACCCCGCCACTGCGCGCCGGCGTCCATGAACACCTGGTCGAGGCCCTCGGCCTCCGCCGCTGCCTTGACCTGTGCCGACCCCGGGACGACGAGGACCTGGACAGCGTCGGCGACACGGCGACCACGCAGCACGTCGGCCGCCGCGCGGAGGTCTTCGATGCGCCCGTTGGTGCAGGAACCGATGAACACCGTGTCGATGCTGATGTCGCGGAGCCTGACACCGGCCTCGAGTCCCATGTAGGTCAACGCACGCTCGGCGGCCACCCGCTCGGACTCGTCCGCGAACGACGTCGGGTCCGGAACGGTCGCTGACAATGGAGAACCTTGACCGGGGTTGGTGCCCCAGGTCACCCACGGTGCGAGCTGCGACGCGTCGATCCGCACGACCTTGTCGAAGGTTGCATCGTCATCGGTGACCAGCGAGTGCCAGTGCTGGACCGCGGCGTCCCAGTCGCTGCCGGAAGGCGCATGCGGTCGCCCGCGGAGGTAGTCGAACGTCGTCGCGTCGGGTGCGATCATCCCGGCACGGGCTCCCGCCTCGATCGACATGTTGCAGACAGTCATGCGACCTTCCATCGACAGGGCTCGAATGGCCTCGCCGCGGTATTCGACGACGTAGCCCTGACCGCCGCCGGTCCCGATGTGTGTGATGACACCGAGAATCAGGTCCTTCGCGGTGACGCCATCGGGCAGCGCGCCGTCGATGTCGACCGCCATCATCTTCGGGCGGACCAGCGGCAGGGTCTGCGTCGCGAGCACGTGCTCGACTTCGCTGGTGCCGATGCCGAACGCGAGTGCACCGAACGCACCGTGCGTGCTGGTGTGACTGTCCCCGCACACGACGGTCGTCCCCGGCTGGGTCAGCCCCAGCTGCGGACCGATGACATGGACGATCCCCTGCTCCACGTCGCCCATGGGATGCAAGCGGATGCCGAACTCGGCGCAGTTCTTGCGCAGCGCCTCGACCTGGGCGCGGCTGATCGGGTCCGCGATCGGGCCTGGCGTCGTCGGCACGTTGTGGTCCTCGGTGGCGATGGTCAGGTCCGGGCGGCGTACCTGTCGCCCGGCGACCCGGAGCCCGTCGAACGCCTGCGGACTGGTGACCTCGTGCAGCAGGTGCAGGTCGATGTAGAGGAGATCGGGCTCACCGTCGTTCGTCGTACCGACGACGTGCGCATCCCAGACCTTCTCTGCCAACGTGCGCGGCATGCGTTCCCCTCCGCTGAGCGTTGCACTTGCCATTTCGGTATGTGAGACGGCAGTATCGCGTTGTGGAACAGAGTAGCGGAGTCGGAGTCGTTGACAAGGCGGTATGCGTCCTGGCTGCACTGGAGCCGGGCCCGGCGGCGCTGGCCGAGCTGGTCACGCGCAGCGGCCTCGCCCGCCCGACCGCCTATCGAATCGCGGTGGCCCTCGAGCACCATCGCCTGGTCGGCCGGGACGCCCAGGGCCGGTTCGTGCTCGGCGGCCGGATCGCGGAGCTCGCCGGCAACTTGCGCGTCGACCCGCTCGAGCAGGCGGCCGGCCCGATCCTTGCGCGGCTGCGCGACGTGACGTCGGAGAGCGCCCAGCTCTATCGCCGGGAGGGCGACGTCCGGCGATGCGTCGCGGCGGCCGAGCGGCCGAGCGGCCTGCGGGACACGGTGCCGGTCGGCGCCGAGCTGCCGATGACCGCCGGTTCGGCGGCGCAGGTGCTGCTCGCCTGGCAGCCGGTTGACGAGGTCGCTCGGCTGCTGGAGCGAGCCCGGTTCAGCCGCGCGGTCCTGACGACGGTGCGCCGACGGGGGTGGGCGGCGAGTGTGGGCGAGCGGGAGACCGGCGTCGCCTCGGTCTCGGCGCCCGTCTTCGACCGGGAGGGGCACGTCGTGGCGGCCGTGTCGGTGTCCGGGCCGATCGACCGGCTGACCCGCCAGCCGGGCCGCTTGCACGCTGCCGAGGTGATCGCGGCCGGGCGGGGGCTGAGTCGGGCCGCAGGCTGGCGACCCCACTGAGGCAACCTCCGCAGCGCCTGGCCGGCCTGCGGGACTAGTCTCCTCGAACTATGGCAAAACGGACAATCGGCCGATGGTGGCCGACGGCCGGACGGCAGAGGCTGTGCCTCAGACCGACCGACCTCCGGGAGCCAGCCATGCCGCACCTCCGTCTCGTGCCCGCCGTGGCCGATGACCGCCCTCGGGTGTCGCTACGGCTGCTGATGGCCGCGTCCGGGCGCTGCGCCTGCGACGACTGCCTGCTCGCCTACCGGGCCGGCAACACCAAGGCCGGCATCGTCGGTCTCCCGTCCGTTCGACCGGCCGGGCTCAGCGCGGTGCGCTGAGGTCGACCACCGCGAACTGCTCGTCCCGACGGTTGGAGCCGTCCACAACGGGTGCAAGCCGTCCACAGCTTCTCTGCCTCCCGCCCCTAGCGCCGAAAATCGTCGCCTCTCCTCGGCAGGGTGGTTAGGCGGAGGTGCTCATTCGTGGCGGACAACTGCAGCGTCGAAGGCTGCGACCGGCGCACTTATGCACGAGGCTTGTGCGAGCCGCACTATCGCCGTCGACAGCGCACAGGCGACGTCAACGCCGACCGTGCCATCGGCGACGTGGCCGTGTATCCGTGCCTGGTCGAGAGCTGCCGCCGCCTTGCCACAGAACGCGGGCTCTGTCACGCGCACTATCTGAGACTCCTCCGCACGGGAGTCGTCGGCGCGGACCAGCCCATCGCGCGGCAGCGCAACACCGTATGCAAGCTCGAGGCCTGCACCCGACCTGCCTACGCACGCCAGTTGTGCCGGAACCACTATCGACGGCTGCTACGCACCGGTGACTCCCGGGCCGCAGTTCCGATCGGCGAGCGCCGAGGCAACGGCCACCTCAACCACGGCTATTTCATCGTGCCGGTCCCGCCGCATCTTCGTCATCTCGTCAATGGCGACACCTCTGCTCCAGAGCATCGCCTTGTCATGGCACAGATGCTCGGGCGGCCACTCCTGCCCACGGAATCGGTGCATCATCTCAACGGTTCTCGCCGCGACAATCGCCCCCAGAACCTCGAGCTGTGGTCTCGCTGGCAACCCTCCGGACAACGTCTCGTCGACAAGATCGAGTGGGCTGTGGCGCTGCTGAGTGTCTATGCGCCGGACCGTCTTCGGAGCCACAGATTAACTGGAGAAAGTCAGTTATGTGGAGTACCCCCAACGGGATTTGAACCCGTGCTACCGCCTTGAGAGGGCGGCGTCCTAGGCCGCTAGACGATGGGGGCTTAGGTGCCTGAAAGTCGGCTGGTCGCCAACTCTCGCTGGGGTACCAGGACTCGAACCTAGACTAGCTGAACCAGAATCAGCCGGGCTGCCAATTACCCCATACCCCATGGGATCGACCGCTCGCGCGGACCCGACGAGTCTACCCGCGCCCGCGCCGCCGGCTCAACGAGCCAGCGCCAGGTCGAGCCGCTCGAGCGTCTTGTCCTTGCCGAGCAGCTCGATCGACTCGAACAGCGGCGGCGAGACCGTCCGGCCGGTCACCGCTACCCGCACCGGCCCGAACGCGTGCTTGGGCTTGAGACCCAACCCCTCGACGAGAGACGCGCGCAACGCCGTCTCGATCCCGACCGTCTCCCACCGCTGCAACTCCGCGAGCGCGTCCCGCGCCGCCTGCACCGTCGGCCGCTGCTCGGCACCCAGGAACTTCGCCGCGGCCTCCGGCTCGACGCCGAAGTCGTCCTCGACCAGGAAGAGGAGCATCTCCCGCGCCTCGCGCAGCACCGCCATCCGTTCCTGCACGAGCGCAGTGGCGCGGCGTACGAGCTCGGCTTTCTCTCCCGTCACCCCCATGTAGGCGACGACGCGTTCGGCCAGCTCCTCGACCGGCAACGCGCGGATGTAATGACCGTTGAGCCAACCCAGCTTGTCGAGGTCGAACACCGGCCCGACCGCGTTGACCCGCGACCAGTCGAAGGACTCGACCATCTCCTCGAACGTGAAGATCTCCCGACCGTCCGGCATCGAGTAGCCCATCAGCGCCAGGAAGTTGCGCAACGCCTCCGGCAGATAGCCCTCTTCGACGAACCAGCTGAGTCGCGCGGCCGGGTTCTTTCGCTTGGAGATCTTCGACTTGTCGACGTTGCGCAACAGCGGCATGTGCGCGAACGCCGGCCGGTCCCAGCCGAGCCAGTCGTAGAGCAACGTGTGCTTCGGCGTCGAGGAGATCCACTCCTCACCACGTACGACGTGGGTGATCCCCATCAGGTGGTCGTCGACGACGACAGCCAGGTGATAGGTCGGAAAGCCGTCGGCCTTGAGGATGACCTGGTCGTCGGGTCGCGGCGCATGCACCTCGCCACGGATCAGGTCGGTGAACGTCAGTGGCACGTCGGCCGGGATCAGCATCCGGATCACCGGCCGGTCGCTGAAACCGGGCAGCTTCGCCCGCTCCTCCTGCGTCTTGCCCAGGCACAGCCGGTCATAGCCGGTCGGCTGCTTCGCCTTCTGCTGCGCCTCGCGCATCTCGGTCAGCCGCTCCGGTGTGCACCAGCAGAGATAGGCATGCCCTTCCTCGATCAGCCGCGTTGCGACCGGCAGGTAAGTGTCGAGCCGTTCGGACTGCCGGTAGGGCGCGAACGGGCCGCCCTTGTCGGGCCCCTCGTCCCAGTCGAGCCCCAACCAGCGCAACGTGTCGTAGATCTGCTGCTCGCTGTCAGCGCGAAAGCGCGCCCGGTCAGTGTCCTCCACCCGCAACACGAACTGGCCGCCCTGCTGGCGCACGAAGGCCAGGTCGAACAACGAGACATAGGCGGTGCCGACGTGTGGGTCACCGGTCGGCGACGGTGCGACCCGCAACCGAACGGTCATCGGGCGACGCTGCCCACCGGCGCGCGGGGCACGACGGTGTTGGTCAGGCGTCCGATCCGCTCGATCTCGACGCTGACCTCGTCGCCGATCTGCATCGGCCCCACCCCCGCCGGTGTCCCGGTCAGGATCACGTCGCCGGGGAGCAGCGTCATGCACGACGTGATGTAGGCGATCAGTGCCGGCACCTTGTGCACGAGCTGTGACGTCCGGCCGTCCTGCTTCGTCTCGCTGTTCAGCGTGGTCGTGATCCGCAGGTCGGCGATGTCGAGTTCCGTCTCGATCCACGGCCCGAGCGGGCAGAACGAGTCGTAGCCCTTGGCCCGGGACCACTGACCATCGGCCTTCTGCTGGTCTCGTGCGGTGACGTCGTTCGCGCAGGTGTAGCCGAGAACGACATCCATGGCCTTGCCCTCGGGCACGTCGCGGCACAGCCGTCCCACCACGACCGCCAGCTCGCCTTCGTAGTCGACCCGCTCGGACGACCCGGGATAGGCGATCGGGTCGCCGGGACCGGTCACGGCGGTCGACGGCTTGAGGAAGATGAGCGGCTGCTCCGGCACGTCACCGCCCATTTCGCTCGCGTGGTCGGCGTAGTTCTTGCCGATCGCCACGACCTTGCTGGGCAGCACCGGAGCCAGCAGCCGCACGTCCGAAACCGGGATCCGTTTCCCGGTGAACGACACCGGCCCGAACGGATGGCTCGCAAGCTCGGCGATGTCGTCGCCCTCGACCACGCCGAAGGCGACCTCGCCGTCGTGGGAGAACCTGGCGATGCGCACCCCGCGAGGGTATGCGAGCGTCGAGACCGTACGACGACCAGCGGGTCGTGTCCGGCGACGTCGACAGGAGGTGCGTGAACATCGACCCGCGACGCCGGGCGACCTGGGCACAGATCTGGCTGACCGTCTTCGTGCTGCTGACCGCGCTGGTAGCCGTCGGCGCCTTGGACCACATCGACCAGGTCGTCCGCGATGCGATCGACAGCCACCGGAGTCGAGCCCTCACGACGGCATGCCGTTATCTGACCGATGTCGTCTCGCCGCCGGTCGACGCAGTCCTGCTCGCGACTGGCAGCATCTGGGTCGCGCGCCGGCAGCGACAGTGGTGGCCGGTGCTCGTGGCCGCTGCGAGCGGCGGGACGACCTTCGCGGTCGTGTTGATGGTCAAGGCA
>JAVEEH010000318.1 GCA_030840545.1 Frankiaceae bacterium
GCCTTCTGCTTCGCGGTGTTGTAGACCTTCTCGAACACCCGCGGCACCGACAAGATGAAGGTCGGCTTGAACGCCGCGAGGTCGGCCATCAGGTTCTTGATGTCGGCGGTGTGGGCCAGCCGCACCCGGTTGGTCACGCAGCCGACCTGGATGATCCGCGCGAACACGTGGGCCAGTGGCAGGAACAGCAGCGTCGACTGGTCCGGTCCGAACAGATCGTCGAGCCCCTCGGTCGTCGCCTCGGCGTCGAAGATGAAGTTGCGGTGGCTGAGCTCGCAGCCCTTGGGCCGCCCGGTCGTGCCCGACGTGTAGATGATCGTCGCCAGGCTGTCCGGCGTCAGGGTGCGACGGCGCTGCTCGATGTCGTCCTCGCCGACGCTCTTGCCCTCGGTGGTCAGCTCGTCGAGCGTCGACTCGTCGATGCGCCACGCGTTCTTGACCGACTTGAGCCGGCTCGCGAGGTCGTCGAAGGCCGTCTTGTGACTGTCGGTCTCGTAGAAGAAGGCCACCGCGCCGGAGTCGGAGAGGATCCACTCGACCTGCTCGCCGGAGGACGTCTCGTAGATGGGGACGGTGACGGCCCCCGCGGTCCAGATCGCATAGTCGATGAGGGTCCACTCATAGCGGGTGGAGGACATCAGCCCGACCCGGTCACCGGCGCCCACGCCGGCGGCGATCAGCCCGGCGGCCAGCGCCTTGACCTCCTCGGCGAAGTCCTTGGCCGTCACCGGCTGCCAGCTGCCGCCCACCTTGCGGTCGAACAGCACCGTGTCGGGGAAGTCCGATGCGTTGCCGAACACCGCATCGGTGAGATTCGCGTCCTCCGGCACCTTGAAGGTCGCCGGGACGGAGTATTCGGCCACGCCTGTCTCCTCTGGATGAGCCGTGATCGTCACCAACCGTAGTCACAAGGTCGGCCCTTGGTAAGGCCGGTCAGCTGTTCAGGAAACGCCTGGACCTGCCGAAACACCACCCGTGACGACCGCCAGGTGCCCTGCCTGCGACGCCGCGGTAGCGAGCGACGCGCCGTGGTGCACCCTCTGCTTCGCGGATCTGCGCCCCGCGCCCGTGGTCCCGGCCCCCGCTGCGGCCGCTCCGGCCGCTCCGGTGATGGCGGCGGCCCTCCTGCCGGCGATGGTCCCCGCTCAGCCGGCCCCGCACGCTGCCGCGCCGGACGCTCTCGCGCCGCACCCGATCCTCGACGCTCCCGTCGCTACCTCGGCTGACATCAAGCTGGCCGAGCCCGGCTGGCCCTGCCAGGCCTGCGGCGAGATGGTCGCGCTCGATCTCGGCGACTGCCCGCATTGCGGCGGCAGCTTCCTCGGCGGCACCGTGGTGGACGTCTCGCTGCGCCTGCCGGTCGTCGGCGACGTCGCCAAGATGTCGCCGGGTGGCCGCGCCGGGGTGATGGCCGCCGGCGCCGGCGTCATCGCGCTCGTGCTGGTCCTGCTCTACCTGATGATCGGCCACTTCCTCTAACCGCTCCCGGAACAGCCACTCCCCGAACAGCCACTCCCCGAACTTTGGACTCGAGGTCGGACAGGGCGAGCGCGCGGTGTCCGAGTGCGAGTCCAAAGTTCGGGAAGCGGGGGTGGGTCGTCTAACGTCGATGCATGCGCGTGCATGTCGTCTCCGACGTCCATGCCCGCGCCGATGCGCTCGCCAAGGCCGGTGACGGCGCGGACGCGTTCGTCTGCCTCGGCGACCTGGTGCTTTTCCTCGACTACGACGACCCGTCGGGCGGCATCTTCGCGGAGATGTTCGGCGTCGACGCGGCATTGCGGCTGATCGAGCTGCGCACCGAGCGGCGCTTCGACGAGGCACGGGCCTTCTCCGGCGAGCTCTGGGCCGGCGCGGGCGGCGGCTCGCCGCGCGACCTGATCGAGCAGGCCATCCGGAGCCAGTACGCCGACCTGTTCGCCGCGATGCCGACCCCTGCCTATGTCACATATGGCAACGTCGACGTGCCCGGGCTCTACGCCGACTACGTCCGCGAAGGCATCACCGTGCTCGACGGCGAGACCACGACGATCGGCGATCGCACCTTCGGCTTCGTCGGCGGCGGGCTGCGCACCCCAATGCACACGCCCTACGAGGTCTCCGACGAGGACTACGCCGCCAAGGTCGCGGCCGTCGGGGCGGTGGACGTGCTCTGCGCGCACATCCCGCCGGACGTGCCGGAGCTGCTCTATGACGTCGAGGCGCGCCGGATGGAGCGGGGCAGTGTGGCGCTGCTCGAGGCGATCCGCGACACCCAGCCGCAGCTCGTGCTGTTCGGGCACGTGCACAACCCGCTGGTCCGTCGTACAAGGATCGGTCGCACCGAGTGCGTCAACGTCGGGCACTTCCGTGGCCGCGGCACACCCTTTGTCCTCGAGTGGTAACCCGGGCGTAACCTGCCCGAATGGCTGACCAGGCGAGCTCGAACATCACCGTCAACGCCGGCAAGTCGGCGGTGATGGCCGTCATTGCCGACTTCGAGTCCTATCCGGAGTGGGCGTCGATGATCCGGAAGGTCACCGTCGACGAGACCGGGCCGGACGGCCGCGGCACCGTCGTGTCTTTCACGCTCGACGCCGGTGTGCTCAAGGACGAATACACGCTGGCCTACGACTGGCAGGGCGACGACCGGGTCGACTGGCACCTGGTGAAGGGCAAGTCGCTCAAGAGCCAGGATGGGTCCTATGCGCTGGCGGAGTCCGACGGCACGACGACCGTGACCTACCGGCTGTCGGTCGACCTCAACATCCCGATGCTCGGCATGTTCAAGCGCAAGGCCGAGAAGGTGATCATGGACACCGCGCTCAAAGGCCTGAAGAAGCGGGTCGAAGGCTGATCGCTCGCAGACGCGTTCGGGGTGCTCGGGGCTATGTGGACGTCGCTCCGCTCCGCCACTATGCCCTTTCGCATCCCCGAACGCGTCCCTCGCTCCAGTGACGGGCCGATAGCCTCGTCCGGTGCGGGTCATGTTGTTCACCGGGAAGGGTGGCGTCGGCAAGACGACCACGTCTGCCGCGACCGCCGCGCTCGCCGCGCAGCGCGGTCACAAGACGCTGGTCCTGTCCACCGACCCGGCCCACTCGCTCGCCGATGCCTTCGGCCAACCGCTCGGTGACGAACCGACCGAGATCGACACCGGGCTCTACGGGCAGCAGATCGACACGCAGCGAGCGTTCGAGGCGTCCTGGCGCGAGGTGCAGCACTATCTGCGCGAGGTGCTCGAGCAAGGTGGCGTCGACCCGATCGAGGCCGAGGAGCTCACCGTGCTGCCCGGTGCCGAGGAGGTCCTCGCGCTGCTCGAGCTGCGCGCGCAGGTCTCGTGCGGGCGGTGGGATGTCGTCATCGTCGACTGCGCGCCGACCGCCGAGACGCTGCGGCTGCTGGCGCTGCCCGAGGCGCTCGGCTGGTATATGGAGCGGCTCTTCCCGACCCAGCGGCGGGTCGTTCGGTCGCTGCGCCCGGTGCTCTCGCAGCTGGCCGGTATGGCGATGCCGCCGGACCGCGTGTTCGCTGCCGTCGAGCGGCTGCACGGCGAGCTGGCCGACGTCCGGCAGCTGCTGGTCGACCCGGTCTCCACCTCGGTGCGGCTCGTGCTGACCCCGGAGTCGGTCGTTGTCGCGGAGGCCCGGCGCACCCTCACCTCACTGGCGATGCACGGCTATCGCGTCGACGGCGTCGTCGCCAACCGCATCTTCCCCGCGAGCGGCGACGAGTGGATGCAGCGCTGGGCCGCCGCACAGGAGGAGCAGCTGGCCGAGATCACCGCGTCGTTCGGCGCGCTGCCGGTCTGGCGCTCGGCCTACCGGTCGGCCGAGCCGGTCGGCCTGCACGAGCTGACCGGTCTGGCCGAGGAGATGTACGCCGACGCCGACCCGTTGGCCGTCACGGAGACCCCTGAGCCGATGACGGTCGAACGGGTGGCGACGGACGAGTTCGTGCTGTCGGTGGCGCTGCCGCATGCCGACAAGCGCGAGGTCGACCTGGTGCGCAAGGGCGACGAGCTCGTCCTCACTGTCGGCTCGCAACGCCGGCTCATCGCGCTGCCGAGTGTGTTGAAGCGCTGTGTCGCCGACGGCGCCGGGCTGCGTGACGGTCGGTTGCGGGTGCGGTTCCGCCCGGACCCCGACGTCTGGATGCGCACATGACGTCGTCGTCGACGTCCGCCCCCGGCCCGCTGGCCGACGAGGCGGCGAAGCTGGTCGAGGCACTGTCCGACTGGGCCCGCGGCCACGTCGGTGAGATGCCGGCCGCCGTCGGTCAGCACCTCGGCGGCTCGGCCGAGTGCACGCTGTGCCCGTTCTGCCAGGCGCTTGCCTTGCTGCGGCAGGCCAAGCCTGAGACGTTCGCGCATCTGCTCGACGCCTCCGCCGCCGTGACCGCTGCGCTGCGGTCGGTCGTGGAGACACACACCACGGCGTCCGGCCGCGGTGGCGTCGAGCACATCGACCTCGACGACGACCACGGGGACACCGCGACATGAGCTTGGCGATCGGCATCGACATCGGAGGCACGAAGGTCGCGGCGGGGGTGGTCGACGAGGACGGCCAGGTGCTCGCCCAAGCCCGCCGGCGTACTCCGAGCCGTGACCCCGAGCACCTCGTCGACGTCGTCTCCGAGATCGTCCGCCAGCTCCTGAGCGAGCATCAGGTCAGTGCGATCGGTGTCGGCGCGGCGGGCTTCGTCAACGTCGACCGCGCGACCGTGCTGTTCGCCCCCAACCTCGCCTGGCGGGACGCGCCGCTGCGTGACGAGATCGCGGCCCGGGTCGACCTGCCGGTCGTGGTCGAGAACGACGCCAACGCCGCGGCTTGGGGTGAGTATCGCTTCGGCGCCGGCGACAACCAGCCCGATGTCGTCGTACTCACGATCGGCACCGGCATCGGCGGGGGGCTGATCCTCAACAGCGAGCTCTATCGCGGCCGGTTCGGCATCGCGGGCGAGCCCGGGCACGTGCGCGTCGTCCCGGGAGGCCGGCAGTGCGGCTGCGGCAACTTCGGCTGCTGGGAGCAGTACTGCAGCGGCACCGCGCTCGTGCGCGCCGCCCGCGAGATCGCGACCGAGCGCCCGGACGACGGAGAACGGTTGCTGCAGCTCGCCGGCGACGTCGAGGCGATCGACGGGCCGGTGGTGGCGCGGGCCGCGCAGGAAGGTGACCCGGCCGCGATCGACTGCTTCGAGGAGGTCGGACGCTGGCTCGGCCAGGGCATCGCCGACCTGTCCGCCGTGCTGGACCCCGGCCGGTTCGTCATCGGCGGCGGCGTCTCGGATGCGGGCGAGCTGCTGCTGCGGCCGGCACGGGACACATATGCCGCAGCGCTGACCGGCCGCGGACACCGGCCGATGGCCGACATCGTCGCGGCGCGCCTCGGCGGGGAGGCCGGACTCATCGGCGCCGCGGACCTCGCGCGGAACCCGTAGTGCGCGCGGTCGTCGCGCTCGGTGGCAACGCGCTGAGCCCGGTCGGCGGCACCGGCTCGGCGGAGGAGATGCGCGCGTCGTTGCGCGCGACGAGCGAATCGCTCGCCGATCTCGTCGAACGAGACGTCGGGCTGGTCATCTCGCACGGCAACGGACCGCAGGTGGGCCGCATCCTGCTGCAGCAGGAGTACGCCGCCGACCACGTCCCGCCCATGCCGATGGATGTGTGCGGCGCGGAGAGCCAGGGCCAGATCGGCTATCTGCTGGTGCAGGCCCTGGACAGCGCGTTTCGCCGACGCGGGCTGTCGACGCGGGCGCTGTGCCTGCTGACCCAGGTGGTGGTGGACGGACGCGACCCGGCCTTCCGGCGACCGACGAAACCCGTGGGTCCGTCCTACTCGCGGCCGCAGGCGCAGCGGATCGCTCACCAGACCGGGCACGTGTTCACGATCATGCCGGACAAGCGCTGGCGTCGGGTGGTGCCGTCACCGAAACCGCTGCGTTTCGTCGAGGAGACGCCGCTGCTGGAGGTCATCGAGGCCGGTCACGTCGTCGTCGCCGCGGGTGGCGGGGGAGTGCCGGTCGTCGAGCATCGCAACGAGCTGCGCGGTGTCGAGGCCGTCGTCGACAAGGACCTGACGGCTGCCCGGCTGGCCCGGCTCGTGCATGCTGATCTGCTGCTGATCCTCACGGCGGTCGACAAGGTGGCGACCGGTTATGGGACACCGGCGGAACGCGCGGTGGACCGGCTGACGGTGGCGGAGGCGAAGCGATTGCTCGCGGCTGGCGAGTTCCCGGAGGGGTCGATGGGGCCGAAGATCGAGGCCTGCGTCGACTTCGTAGCAGCGGGTGGATCGCGCGCGGTGATCGCGTCGCTGGAGCACGTGACCGACGCCGTGTTCGGCGGCGGCGGGACGGAGATCGTCGCCCATGACTGAGCTGCGACTGCTGAGTTACAACGTGCGGTCGCTGCGCGATGACGCGCAGGCGGTGGCGGCGGTCATCCGGGCATGCCGTCCCGACGTGGTCGCGGTGCAGGAGGCGCCACGGTTCCTGCGGTGGCGGTCCAAGCGGGCGGCGTTGGCGCGCGAGTCGGGGCTGGTCGTCGCGACCGCCGACCGGCCGGGTGGGTTGATGGTGATGACCACTCTCGCGGTGAAGGTCGTCGGCACGCGGTTCACGCTGCTGCCGAGGACCCCGAAGCTGCACCAGCGGGCGGTGTGTGTCGCCGACCTCGAGCTGGCCGGTGCGCGATGGACGGTCGCGTCGATCCACCTGTCGCTGGATGCCGACGAGCGGCGACGCCATCTCGAGCCGTTGTGGGACGCGGTCTCGGCTCCTTTCGGCCGGCTGGTGGTGGCCGGCGACGTCAACGAACGCCCGCAAGGCGATGCGTGGAAGGCGCTCGCGGCGCGGCTGCAGGACGCCTACGCCGTCGGGCCGGGCGGACCCGGCGACACCTACCACGCCCGGCGGCCGAGCAAGCGCATCGACGCAGTGTTCGTGGACGGCGGGGTCGAGGTCATCGAATGCCACGCGGTCGGCGACGTCGACGGGGTCGAGGTCGCGAGCGACCACCTCCCCGTCCTCGCCGTACTCCGAGTTGTCAGCACCTAGCGGGGTCATAGCCCCGCCTGCTGCTGACAACTCGGGAGGAGTTGTGGACGGCTGCAGCGGCCGACCGCCGGACTGATCCAGAGTCGGCGGATGCCCGCCCGACCGATGGCTTCCAGCGCACCAAGGCGCCACGAGCACGCCGTCGCCACCCGGGCGCAGCTCACGGCCGCCGGATGGACAGAGGGCCAGATCCGCGCAGAGATCGCCGGACGGCGGTGGCAGTCGCTGAACGAGAACGTGGTCTGCCGACACAACGGTCCCTTGACCCGCGAGCAGGGCCGGCTGGCGGTGCTCCTCGGTGCACAACGTCCCGCCGCACTCTGCGGCCTGACCGCGCTTGAGCTTGCCGGCATCTCCGGATTCGAGACCTCAACCGTGCACATCGTCGTACGACGGGGAGCACGCGTGCTCCCGGTGCCCGGCGTCACGGTGTCAGTCCACGAGTCACGACGGTTCGAGGCGGGGCACATCCGGGAGCGACGTGGCCTGCTCGTGACGAGCCCGGCTCGGGCCGTCATGGACGCCGCGGTCTGGTCGAAGGAGTCCCGAACGGCGGCGCGGATCATGGTCGCCGCCGTGCAGCAACGTCGAGTGTCGGCCCGTGACCTTTCGGCCGAGCTGCTTGCGGCTGGTTTCGTGCGGCACCGCAAAGCGTTGCTGCTCCTTCTGCAGGATCTCGAAGGCGGTGCGGAAGCGCTGTCGGAAGTCGAATTCCTGGCGTTCTGCCGTCGCCACGGGCTGCCCCGCCCACGCCTTCAATACCGGCTGGACAGCGCCGGCCGTCGCCGCTATCTCGACGCGGTCTTTGTCGGACCCGGTGGTGTGCTCATCCGGGTTGAGATTGATGGCGGCATCCATCTCACGCTGACGGCACGCTGGCGGGACACGGCCAAGGACAACGATGCCGCGCTGGACGGTGCGACGGTGCTGCGCTTTCCCAGCGTGGCCATCTACACCGACGACCCCAGGGCGGTCGCCCAGCTGCGCCGCGCTCTGGGTTGTCAGCACCTAGCGGGGTCATAGCCCCGCCTGCTGCTGACAACTCGGGCAGGATGGGTTCGTGGACGCAGAGCGAGAGCGGCTCGCGGCAGCTGACGCGGGTCGTGAGCCCTGGCGCGCGTGGGGGCCCTACGTCAGCGAGCGCGCGTGGGGCACGGTCCGCGAGGACTACAGCGCGACCGGCGACGCGTGGGACTTCTTCCCGCACGACCAGGCCCGCTCGCGCGCCTACCGGTGGAGCGACGACGGTCTCGCGGGTGTGTGTGACGCGCACCAGTCGTGGTGTCTGGCGCTCGCGTTGTGGAACGGCACCGACCCGATCCTCAAGGAGCGCGCGTTCGGCCTGAGCGGACCGCAGGGCAACCACGGCGAGGACGTCAAGGACTACTGGTGGTACGTCGACTCGACACCGACGCATTCGTGGATGAGCTGGCGCTATCACTACCCGCAACGCGCATTCCCTTACGACGACCTCGTCGAGACCAACCGGGCTCGTGGCAAGGACGAGCCGGAGTATGAGCTCATCGACACCGGGGTCTTTGCGGACGACCGCTTCTGGGTGGTGTCGGTCGACTATGCCAAGGCCGCACCGGACGACCTGCTGATGCGCATCACGGTCGAGAACCGTGGCCCGGAGCCGGCACAGATCGACGTGCTGCCGACGTTCTGGTTCCGCTGCACGTGGGAATGGGGCCAGCTCGGCAAGGAGGAGCAGCCGCGCATCGTGCGGCACGGTGACGGGCTCGTCGGCGAACACCGGTCGACCGGTTCCTTCACGCTCGCCGGCGACGGCGAGCCGGAGTTGCTGTTCTGCGACAACGCGACCAACAGCCAACGGCTGTGGGGAGTGCCCGGCACGTCGGCGTACCCCAAGGACGGCATCAACGACCATGTCGTGCACGGCCTCGACACCGTCAACCCGGCCGAGGAGGGCAGCAAGGCGGCGCTGCGCTATCGGCTGACCGTCGCGCCCGGTGAGTCCGCGACGGTGCGCGTGCGGCTGGCCGCCGGCGCGGCGACGACCCCGGTCGACGTGGCTGAGTTCGACCGGACGATGGCGGTGCGCGAGCACGAGGCCGACGAGTTCTTCGCCGGACTCAACGTCGAGCTGGATGGGGACGAGAGCCGCGTGCTGCGCCGGGCTGTTGCCGGGATGTTGTGGAGCAAGCAGTTCTACCGCTACGACGTCGACCGGTGGCTGGTCGGCGACCCGGCCGGCCCGCAGCCGCCGGGGGCACGCCTCGAAGGCCGCAACACCGGCTGGCGGCATCTGGACAGTCGCGACGTCATCTCCATGCCGGACAAGTGGGAGTACCCGTGGTTCGCCGCGTGGGACCTCGCCTTCCACTGCATCGCGCTCGCCTGGGTCGACGCGAAGTTCGCGAAGGAGCAGCTGCTGCTGCTCTGCCGCGAGTGGTACATGCACCCCAACGGGCAGCTACCGGCCTACGAGTGGGCGTTCGGCGACGTCAACCCGCCGGTGCAGGCATGGGCAGCGCTGCACGTCTTTCACATCGACGGAAGCAAGGACTTCGAGTTCCTCGAGCGGATGTTCCACAAGCTCTCGCTCAACTTCACCTGGTGGGTCAACCGCAAGGACGCGGAAGGCAACAACGTCTTCGAGGGTGGCTTCCTCGGCCTCGACAACATCGGGGTGTTCGACCGCTCCGCGCCGCTGCCGGGTGGCGGCACGCTCGAGCAGGCCGATGGAACGGCGTGGATGGCCCTCTACTGCCAGGCCATGCTGCAGATGGCGCTCGAGCTCACGAAGCACGATCGGGCCTACGCGACCATGGCCGCCAGATTCGGCAGGCACTTCGTCTGGATCGCCGCCGCGATGAGCCCGCCCGACGGCGACGGGCTGTGGTCGGAGGAGGACGGCTTCTACT
>JAVEEH010000170.1 GCA_030840545.1 Frankiaceae bacterium
GGAGCCGAAGTCGGGGGCAGTGCCGGCCAGGACGATGTCGCCTCGATCAACGAGGTGATCTTCCGCAGGTTCCGGCGCTATCTCGACGAGCGCATCGACAGCGACCAGCTCGACGAGAGCCCGGACGCGGACGAACGACCGCAGCCCATCGACCCCGTCACCGGCAAGCCGAAGAAGTTCGCCTACCCGCCACAGCTCGTCGTGGTCGACGGCGGTGCGCCGCAGGTCGCCGCCGCGGCCGCCGCGATGAACAAGCTCGGCGTCGACGACATCGCGCTGTGCGGACTCGCCAAGAGGCTGGAGGAGGTCTGGCTGCCAGGCCGGCCCGAGCCGGTGATCCTGCCCCGGACCAGCGAAGGCCTCTATCTCTTGCAGCGTGTCCGCGACGAGGCACATCGTTTCGCGATCACCTACCACCGGCAGAAGCGGTCCCGCTCGATGGCCCAGAGCACCCTCGACGACATCCCCGGGCTCGGCGAGCTGCGCCGCAAGGCGATCTTGCGCGCGTTCGGATCGGTGAAGCGGTTGCGGGCCGCCACGGTGGAGGAGATCGCGGCGGTGCCGGGCGTCGGCCGGCGTACGGCGGCGGCGGTGCACGAGGCCCTGGCCAAGGCCGAGCCGACCGCGCCCGCCGTCGACCCCACCACCGGAGAAATCGTTGAGCTAGCGACGGACACGGACCCGCTCCGGGTGGGAGGCTTCGAGTCGAGCCCATGACCAACCCGACCGCCCCGCCCACGCCCGCCGCGCTCGACCTCGTCGTGATCACCGGTCTGTCCGGCGCGGGCCGCAGCACTGCCGCGAAGTGTCTCGAGGACCTCGGCTGGTTCGTCGTCGACAACCTGCCGCCGTCCCTGCTCGGCACGATGGTCGACCTGGCGAGCCTGTCGCAGGGGTCGGTGGACAAGATCGCCGTCGTCGTCGACGTCCGCAGCCGTGGCTTCACCTCCGACGTCCACGCCGCCTTGACCGAGCTCGACCAGAAGGGCCTGCGGCCCCGCGTGGTGTTCCTCGAGGCGGGTGACGATGCCCTCGTACGCCGGTTCGAAAGCGTCCGGCGGCCGCATCCGCTGCAGGACGACGGCACGCTCCTCGACGGCATCGCCCGGGAGCGCGAGCTGCTGCGCGACCTGCGCGGTGAGGCCGACCTCGTCGTCGACACGACGGTGCTCAACGTCCATGAGCTGCGCGCGAAGATCGCGGCTGCGTTCGCCGATCCCGCGGCGACCGCCCTGCACGCGACAGTCATGTCGTTCGGCTACAAGTACGGTCTGCCGGTGGACGCGGACGTGGTGGTCGACTGCCGGTTGCTGCCCAACCCGCACTGGGTGCCGGAGCTGCGCCCGCAGAACGGCCTCGACGCCCCGGTCCGGGACTACGTGCTGGCCCAGGAGGGCGCGCTCGAGTTCGTCGAGGCCTACGCCGCGCTGCTCCGTCAGTATGAAGCGGGCTACCTGCGCGAAGGCAAGCACTTCGCCACCGTCGCGGTGGGCTGCACCGGCGGGAAGCACCGAAGTGTCGCCGTTGCCGAGGAGCTTGCCGCGCGGATGCGTGCCGACGGTGTCGATGTCCGCGTCGTCCACCGCGATCTGGGCCGCGAGTGAACCCCCGGGTCGTCGCGTTCGGCGGCGGGCACGGCCTGTCGGCGTCGCTGGAGGCGCTGCGCCGGGTGACCGGGGAGCTCACCGCGGTCGTCACCGTGGCCGACGACGGTGGGTCCAGTGGCCGGCTGCGGGCCGAGCTGGGCGCCCTGCCCCCGGGTGACCTGCGCATGGCGCTGGCCGCGCTCGCCGGCGACGACGAGTGGGGCCGGGTGTGGGCCGGGCTCACGCAGCACCGCTTCACCGGCGACGGCTCGCTCGCCGGCCACCCGGTCGGCAACCTGATCATCACCGCGCTGACCGACCAGCTCGGCGACCCGGTTGCGGCGCTCGACCTCGTCGGCCGCCTCCTCGGTGCGGCCGGCCGGGTGCTGCCGCTGGCCGCCACCCCGCTCGAGATCGTCGCCGACGTCGTCGGCATCGACCCAGCGGATCCGGGCGCGCCGGTCGAAGTCCGGGGGCAGGTGGCCGTCGCAACCACAGCCGGCCGCGTTGTCGCCGTACGCGTCGAGCCGCCCGAGCCGCCCGCATGCACCGAGGCGGTCCAGGCGGTCATGGAGGCCGACTGGTGCGTGCTCGGGCCGGGTTCATGGTTCACCAGCGTCATCCCGCACCTGCTCGTGCCTGAGATGGCCAAGGCCATCACCGGCGCCCGGGCCCGCCGCGCGATCGCGCTCAACCTCTCGCCGCAAGTGGGGGAGACCGACGGTTTCTCCCCGGAGACACATCTCGAGGTGCTGGCGGCGCACGCGCCCGACCTGGAGCTCGACGTCGTCGTCGCCGACGAGAGTGCGGTCGTCGGGGGAGACCGCACCCTGCGCGAGGCAGCGGCCGGCTTCGGTGCGGAGCTGGTGGTGGCCCGGCTGGCCCGCGACGACGGCACCCCCCGGCACGACCCGCAGCGGCTTGCCGCGGTCTACCGGGAGATCTTCACGACCTTCGGAGGCGATGCAGCATGGCGATGACAGCCGCGGTCAAGGACGAGCTGGCCCGGCTGCCGGTCACCAAGCCCTGCTGCCGCAAGGCCGAGATGGCCTCGTTGCTGAGGTTCGCCGGCGGCCTGCACCTCAACTCCGGCCATCTGGTCGTCGAGGCCGAGGTCGACGCCGGTGCGATCGCGCGGCGACTCCGCAAGGACCTGGCCGAGGTCTATGGCCATGCGTCCGAGATGGCGGTCGTCTCCGCCGGCGGCCTGCGCAAGGGCTCGCGCTACCTGGTGCGGGTGACCAAGGACGGGGACTCGCTGGCCCGGCAGACCGGACTGGTCGACGGCCGCGGCCGCCCGGTCCGCGGCCTGCCACCGCAGGTCGTGTCCGGGGCCACCTGCGACGCCGCCGCCGCCTGGCGGGGAGCGTTCCTCGCCCACGGCTCGCTGACCGAGCCGGGCCGGTCGTCGTCGCTGGAGCTCACCTGCCCGGGACCGGAGTCGGCGCTCGCCATGGTGGGTGCGGCCCGGCGGCTCGGAGTGCAGGCCAAGGCGCGAGAGGTGCGCGGGGTCGACCGGGTCGTCGTGCGTGACGGCGACGCCATCGGCGTGATGCTGACCAAGCTCGGCGCGCACGACAGCGTGCTGGCCTGGGAGGAGCGCCGGATGCGGCGCGAGGTGCGCGCGACCGCCAACCGGCTCGCCAACTTCGACGATGCCAACCTGCGGCGGTCGGCCCGGGCCGCGGTCGCCGCCGGCGCCCGGGTGTCGCGGGCGTTGGAGATCCTCGCCGACGAGGCACCCGAACACCTGTTGTCCGCCGGACGGCTGCGGCTCGAGCACTCGCAGGCATCGCTGGAAGAGCTGGGCGCGCTGGGCGACCCGCCGCTGACGAAGGACGCGATCGCCGGTCGGATCCGGCGGTTGCTCGCGATGGCCGACAAGCGGGCCGACGACCTCGGCATCCCCAACACCGAGGCCAGCCTGACTCCGGAGATGCTCGCGGACGTCCAGTAGCGCTCGGATAACCTCGGGCCGTTCGTCGCGTCGTACAGCTATCGAGGAGTGAGCAGCGTGGCCACTCGGGTTGGTGTCAACGGCTTCGGCCGCATCGGGCGGAACTACTTCCGCGCGCTGCTCGCCAGCGGGCAGGACCTGGAGGTCGTCGCCTACAACGACCTCGGCGACACGCGCACGATCGCACACCTCCTCAAGTACGACTCGATCCTCGGTCGGCTCGGCGAAGAGGTGCAGGTCACTGATGACGGCATCCAGGTCGGCAGCCGACACATCAAGGGCCTCGCCGAGAAGGGTGGCCCGGGTGCGCTCCCGTGGGGCGACCTCGGCGTCGACATCGTCATCGAGTCGACCGGCATCTTCACCAAGGCCGCGGACGCTCGCCAGCACGTCGACAAGTCCGGCGCCAAGAAGGTCATCATCTCCGCGCCCGCGACCGACGAGGACATCACGATCGTGCTGGGCGTCAACGACGACAAGTACGACGGCAGCCAGACCGTGATCTCCAACGCATCGTGCACGACCAACTGCCTGGCGCCGATGGCCAAGGTGCTCGACGACACGTTCACCATCGAGCGCGGCCTGATGACGACGATCCATGCCTACACGGCGGACCAGAACCTCCAGGACGGGCCGCACAAGGACCTACGCCGCGCCCGCGCCGCCGCGATCAACATCGTTCCGACGTCGACCGGCGCTGCGAAGGCGATCGGTCTGGTCCTGCCGCAGCTCAAGGGCAAGCTCGACGGCTACGCGTTGCGGGTGCCGATCCCGACCGGCTCCGCGACGGACCTCACGGTCACCGTCGGGCGCGACACCAGCGTCGAGGAGGTCAACAGCGCGATGCGCGCCGCCGGCGACGGGCCGCTCAAGGGCATCCTGCGCTACACCGAGGACGAGATCGTCTCGACCGACATCGTCACCGACCCGGCCTCGTGCATCTTCGACGCCGGGCTCACCAAGGTGATCGGCAACCAGGTCAAGGTCGTCGGCTGGTATGACAACGAGTGGGGTTACTCCAACCGTCTCGTCGACCTCACCTCGCTCGTCGCGAGCCGGCTCTAGAGGCATGGGACAGGCTCTTCCCGGCGTCGACTCGCTCGGCGACCTCGACGGGAGGCGCGTGCTCGTCCGCTCGGACCTCAACGTGCCCCTAGACAGCGGCACCATCACCGACGATGGCCGGATCCGCGCGAGCGTGCCGCAGATCGAGGCGCTGCTCGACGCCGGGGCCCGGGTGGTGGTCTGCGCGCATCTCGGCCGACCGAAGGGCAGCCCCGATCCGAGGTACAGCCTCGAGCCCGTCGCCCAGCGCCTCGGTGAGCTGCTCGGTCGCGACGCGCTGTTCGTCCCCGACCCCGAAGGGGGCGACCGCTCGTTCTGGCAGCAGACCGACTTCGCGGTGCTCGAGAACGTGCGCTTCCACCCCGGCGAGACGAGCAAGGACGACGTCGAGCGCGGCGCCTACGCCGACCGCCTCGCTGCGTGTGCCGACTGCTACGTCGACGATGCCTTCGGCGCGGTGCACCGCAAGCACGCGAGCGTCTTCGACGTGGCGCTGCGGCTGCCGCACGCCGCCGGCGACCTCGTTCGCCGGGAGGTCGACGTGCTCAACCGGCTGACCCGCGACCCGCAACGGCCTTATGTCGTCGTACTCGGCGGTTCCAAGGTGTCCGACAAGCTCGCGGTCATCGAGAGCCTGCTGCCCAAGGTGGACACGCTGCTCGTCGGCGGTGGCATGTGCTTCACCTTTCTGAAGGCGCAGGGTCACGAAGTGGGTGACTCGCTGCTCGAGGCCGATCAGGTCGAGGCCGCCGGCCGGTTCCTGGAGACCGGCAAGGTGGTGCTGCCGGTCGACGTCGTCGTCGCGACCGAGGTGAGTGCCGACGCGGACACGAAGGTCGTCCCGGCCGACGGCATCCCGGCCGGGAGCAAGGGCCTCGACATCGGCCCGCGGAGCGTCGAGGAGTTCAGCGCCGCGCTGGACGGGGCCCGCACCGTGTTCTGGAACGGGCCGATGGGCGTGTTCGAGCTCGCGCCGTTCGCGGCCGGCACCCGCGGCGTGGCCGCCGCCATCGCGGCGCTCGGCGACGACACCTTGACCGTCGTGGGCGGCGGCGACTCGGCTGCTGCCGTACGAGCCCTCGGCATCGACTCGTTGCTGTTCAGCCACATCTCCACCGGCGGCGGAGCAAGCCTGGAGTTTCTCGAGGGCAAGGAACTGCCCGGTCTCACCGTCCTGGAGGGTTGATGTCCGGCCGCACCCCGCTCATGGCGGGCAACTGGAAGATGAACCTCAACCACCTCGAGGCCATCGCACTCGTCCAGAAGCTCGCCTACACCCTCTCCGACAAGGACTACGACACCGTCGAGGTCGTCGTCCTGCCGCCGTTCACCGACCTGCGCAGTGTCCAGACGCTGATCGACGGCGACCGGCTGCGGCTCGGCTACGGCGCCCAGGACCTCTCCCCACACGACTCAGGTGCCTACACCGGTGACATCGGCGGCCCGATGTTGGCCAAGCTCGGCTGCTCCTACGTCGTCGTCGGGCACAGCGAGCGCCGGGAGCATCACCAGGAGACCGACGAGGTCGTGAACAGCAAGGTGGTGGCGGCCCTGCGCAACGGGCTCACGCCCATCCTGTGCGTGGGGGAGCCGCTCGACGTACGCCGGGCAGGTGGCCACGTCGCCCACGCGACCACCCAGCTCCGCGCCGCACTCGCCGACGTCGCGGCGGAGGCCGCGCGCGGCATCGTGGTGGCCTACGAGCCGGTCTGGGCGATCGGCACCGGTGAGGTCGCGACGCCGCAGGACGCGCAGGAGGTGTGCGGCGAGCTGCGGACGACCTTGGCCGAGCTCTACTCGGGCGACTTGGCCGACGGCGTCCGGATCCTTTACGGCGGCTCGGTCAAACCGGACAACGCGCCCGCAATCATGGCGGAAACCGACGTCGACGGGGCGCTGGTCGGGGGCGCCAGCCTCTCGGTCGAGCAGTTCTCCGGCATCGTCCGCTTCGCACGCTGAGGCCGAGCGTCTCCGCCCGGTGGAGGTCAGGTCACTGTCTGATCACAATTTGCCGTTCCGGGCCTGTGGATGGTTCCCACCGCGCGGCACGGGTCCTAGTTTGTGGACGCTCGGCCGGTCCGGCCGTTGGCCATTGTCGTGCCGACGTCCCCGGACGGCTACCACGAAGCGCGGAGCCGGCTCCGCAGAAGAAGGAGTGTCGATGCAGACACGGAATCGAAGCGTGGCAGCCCTTGCGGGCTTCGCAGCGCTCGCCGTCGTCGCCACAGCTTGTGGCGGCAGCAGCAGCGGGGGTGGCGTGACGCCAACTTCGTCCAGTAGCAGCAGCACCGGTGCCACGGGCTTCACGAAGATCTCGACGAACTCCGGAGGCACGCCGGTCAAGGGCGGCACGCTCAACGTCCTCGGCACGAGCGACACCGACTACCTGGACCCCAACGTCACCTACTACTCGCTGGGCTACACGATCGCGCGTGAGTTCAGCCGGCAGCTCTACACCTACCCGGCCACCTCAGGTCACCAGACCGACCTCGTGCCCGACCTCGCGACCGGTCAGCCGCAGGTCAGCTCCGACGGTCTCACCTACAAGATCACGCTCAAGAGCGGCGTCAAGTGGAACACCTCACCGGCCCGCGACGTGACCGCCGCCGACGTCGTCCGCGGCACGAAGACCACCTGCAACCCCAACCAGCCGTTCGGTGGCCTGCCCAACTTCGACTTCCTGATCGAGGGCATGACCGCGTTCTGCAAGGGCTTCGCGAAGGTTCAGCCCAACGCGGCCGCGATCAAGAAGTACACCGAGAACACCCCGCTGTCGGGCGTGACGGTCGACCCGGCCGACCCGCAGACCGTGGTCTTCAAGCTGACCCAGCCGGCGACCTACTTCCCCAACCAGCTCGCGCTCCCGGCGTTCTCGCCGCGTGCCGTCGAGATGGAGGACTACGTCCCGGCCAGCTCGCAGGCAGCTCAGCACACGATCTCGGACGGCCCCTACGTCGTGTCGTCGTACCAGCCGACCAAGCAGATCACCTTCACGCGCAACAGCGTGTGGGACCCGGCGACCGACAACGTTCGCAAGGCGTGGGTCGACAAGATCATCATCACGATGACGGACGACCCGGAGTCGGGTCAGAAGCAGCTTCAGACCGGCACGCCGGCCGCTGACCTGTTCATGGGTGGCGTTCCGTCGACAGACATCCCGGGCCTGCTCGCTGCCAACGGCGGCCAGGGTGACCCGAACATCAACGTCGAGTCCGAGATCGCCAGCAACCCGTACGTCCTGTTCAACACGCAGTCGCCGAACAATGGCGGTGCGCTGACGAAGCCCGCGGTGCGGCAGGCACTGTCCTACGCCCTCAACCGTGCGCACATCATCCAGGACATGGCCGGGCCGAAGGTCAGCCCGCCGTTGACCCACGTCCTGCCGCCGCAGATCCACGGCTCCACGGCGATCGACCTCTACCCCTACGACGTCACCAAGGCCAAGTCGATGCTGTCGACCGCCGGCGTCAGCAAGCTGACACTGAAGTTCCTCTACCGCCCGTCGTCGCCCACCTCGACCAAGATCTTCCAGACGGTCCAGGCCGACCTCCAGAAGGCCGGGATCACGGTCAAGGGCGTGCAGTCGCCGGACGCGGACTTCTACACCAAGTACCTTCAGGTGCCATCAGCCGCCAAGCGCGGTGTGTGGGATCTTTCGCTCGCCGGCTGGGGCCCGGACTGGTACGGCAACGCCGCACTGTCCTTCTTCGGCCCGCTGTTCGACGGCCGGGTGCTCCCGCCGACGTCCAGCAACTTCGGTCTGTTCAACGACTCCACCGTCAACGGTCTGATCGACCAGGCGAAGGCAGCGAAGACCGAGGCCGAGTCCAACGCGCTGTGGGCGCAGGCGGACAAGGCGACGATGCAGGCAGCGGCCTTCTTCCCGCTGTCGGACCCGAACGAGGCGACGTACCACGCCTCGCAGGTGCACGATTTCGTCTACATGCCGGAGTTCCAGACCGGTGACTTCACCAACGTCTGGCTCGAATCCGGTAAGAACGGCGGCTGACACCTGACCAGGTGACAGCAGACGGCTGAACAGGCACGAAGCCGGCCGGTGTCCGCTCCGAAGCGATCTGCTCGGAGTGGGCACCGGCCGGAACACTAGGGGCGTACTCTCACCCTGCTGACCGGGGCTGACGTGGACAAGCGGAGGGTGCAGCGTGGCACTGCTCGAGGTCACCGACCTGACGGTTTCGTTCTCCACTCCTGATGGCACCCTCAACGCCGTCCGCGGCCTCAGCTTCACCGTCGACGAAGGTCAGACGCTCGGCATCGTCGGCGAGTCCGGCTCGGGCAAGAGCGTCTCCACCCAGACCATCATGGGTCTCACCCGCGGGGCCCGCGTCGGCGGCCAGGCCCTGTTCGAGGGTCACGACCTGCTGACGATGAACACCCACCAGCTGCAGGCCATCCGGGGCGCGCAGGTCGGCATGATCTTCCAGGACCCGCTGTCGAGCCTGCACCCCTACTACCGCGTCGGCTGGCAGATCATCGAGATGATCCGCAGCCACGACAAGTCGACCAGCAAGGCGCAGGCAAAGGCGCGGGCGATCGAGCTGCTCCGACTGGTCGGCATCCCGCAGCCGGACCGCCGGGTCAGCGACTTCCCGCACCAGTTCTCGGGCGGCATGCGCCAGCGCGCGATGATCGCGATGGCGATGGCGCTCAACCCCAAGCTCCTCATCGCGGACGAGCCGACGACGGCGCTCGACGTCACCGTGCAGGCGCAGGTCCTCCAGGTGATGAAGCGCCTGCAGCAGGAGTTCGGCACCGCGATCATCATGATCACCCACGACCTCGGCGTCATCGCCGACGTGGCCGACGACGTCGTCGTGATGTACGCCGGCAAGGCCATGGAGCATGCCGACCGCAACACGATCTTCTACAAGCACCACAACCCCTACACCGAAGGCCTGCTGCTGTCGCTGCCGGCCTACGGTGGCGAGCGAGAGCGGCTGCTGCCGATCGCGGGCCAGCCGCCGAGCCTGATCACGCTTCCGCAGGGATGCCCGTTCCGCCCCCGTTGCCCCTACGCGTTCGACAAGTGCATGGAAGAGCCACCGCTCGTCGAGATCGCCGGTGATCCTGAGCACGTGTCGGCCTGCTGGCTGCCGCCGGACATGAAGAAGCGCGAGAAGATGCGCCAGCAGCTGCTCGACCGGGACAAGGCGGCCACCGCGCCGGCCGCGGCCCGTTGAGCCCCCGTCGAGAGGTGAGGTGCCGGTGAGCATCAACGCCGACGCGTCGAAGTCGGACGGCGACGTCCTGCTTCGGGTCGACAACCTGGTGAAGCACTTCCCGGTGCAGTCGACGAGCCTGTTCTCCCGCAACAAGGACGTCGTCCACGCGGTCGACGGGGTCAGCCTCGAGGTTCGCCGCGGCGAGACGCTCGGCCTGGTCGGTGAGACCGGCTGCGGCAAGTCGACGCTGGCCCGCTGCATCATGCGGCTGCACGACATCACGTCCGGCCGGGTCGAGTTCGAGGGGCGCGACATCACGCGGCTGTCGACCGGTCAGATGCGCCCGTTCCGGCGCGACATGCAGATGATCTTCCAGGACCCCTACGGCTCGCTCAACCCGCGACGCCGGGTGGGCTCGATCATCGGCGATCCGTTCTCGATCCACGGGTTGGCCGACGGCAAGGAACGCAAGCGTCGGGTGCAAGAGGTCATGGAGCTCGTCGGCCTCAACCCCGAGCACTTCAACCGCTTCCCCGCGGAGTTCTCCGGCGGTCAGCGGCAGCGCATCGGTGTTGCGCGCGCGCTGGCGCTGCGACCCAAGCTGATCGTGTGTGACGAGCCGGTCTCTGCGCTGGACGTTTCGATCCAGGCCCAGATCATCAACCTGCTGGCCGACCTGCAGGACGAACTGGGTTTGACCTACATCTTCATCGCCCACGACCTGTCCGTGGTCCGGCACGTGAGCGACCGCGTCGCCGTGATGTATCTCGGCAAGGTCGGCGAGCTCGGCGAAGTCGAAGGGGTCTACCAGCACGCCCGGCACCCCTACACCAATGCGTTGCTGTCAGCTGTGCCCGTGCCCGATCCGGCGACCGCGTCCGACCGGCACCAGATCATCCTCGTAGGTGACGTCCCGTCGCCGATCGCGCCGCCGAGTGGCTGCCGCTTCCACCCGCGTTGCCCGAAGGCGAGGGACACCTGCGTCCGTGAGGAGCCGGATCTCGTGCCCCGGCTGGGCGACCCACCGACGCACGTGGCAGCTTGTCACTTCCCGGTCGCCGACGGCGAGGACCTCGCCGATTCGAAGCCGGAGATCGGGGCGGACAAGCGCATCGTCGAGGAAGGGCTGGTGGGCAATGTCTGACCGACTGAGCACCGCCACCGCCACCGGTCCCGGGAGAGTTGGAGCGCGGTCATGACCGTCGGCGACATCGTCTCGGCAACCCATGTGCCCGACGAAGGGCCGTTGGCCGTAGGCCCGGAGGCGGCCCGCAAGATCGAAGGCCGGAGCCCCTGGCAGCTGGCGTTCGAGCGGTTGCGACGTGACCGGGCCGCGGCAATCTCTCTCGTCATCATCATCCTGATCATCCTCATGGCGGTCATCGCGCCGGTGTTCGCGCATCTCACCGGCCACGGTGTGTTCGAGCAGTTCCGCGACACGGGCCTGTCCGTCGACGGCTTGCCGCGCAGCCCGCGGTCGGCGTTCCTGTTCGGCACCGACGACCAGGGTCGCGACGTGCTGGTCCGGGTCGCCTACGGCGCGCGCGTCTCGCTCATCGTGGGCGTGCTCGCGACGGCGCTGACGGTGAGCATCGGCACGGTCATCGGCCTCGCGGCCGGTTATCTCGGCAAGCTTGTCGACACCGTGCTCGCTCGCCTGATCGACGTGATGCTGTCGTTGCCGTTCCTGCTGTTCGCGATCTCGCTCGCGTCGGTGTTCCAGCCCAGCCTGACCATCGTGATCGTCGTGCTCGGCATCTTCAGCTGGTCCTCCGTCGCCCGTATCGTGCGCGGTCAGGTGCTGTCGATCCGGGAACGGGAGTACGTCGAGGCTGCGCGGGCGATGGGCGCCGGTCCGTGGCGGATCATGTTCATCGACATCCTGCCCAACGTGCTCGCGCCGATCATCGTCTACACCACGCTGCTCATTCCGGTGAGCATCGTCGGCGAGGCGACACTGTCCTACCTCGGCGTCGGCGTACAGCCGCCGACCGCGGACTGGGGCCAGATGATCGCCGAAGCGGCGACCTACTACAGCGTCGCGCCGTGGTTCCTCATCTTCCCGAGCCTGGCGCTTCTCATCACGACGTTGGCCTTCAACATCTTCGGTGACGGTGTTCGAGATGCCTTCGACCCGCGCAGCGACCGGCAGATGGGCTAGGTGACGACGTGGTCCGCTTCCTGATCCGACGGGTCATGCTCGGCATCCTCGTGCTGTGGCTGGTGACACTGGCGGTCTTCTTCATCTTCTTCGACCTCAACTCGTCCGGCCCCGAGTCGGTCGCGCATCGGCTCGGCGGCCGACAGGCCACGCCCCAGACCATCAAGCTGATCGAGGCGCGGTTGCACCTCAAGGATCCGCTGCCCAAGCAGTACTGGTACTTCCTCTTCGGCTACCCGGGGCAGGACGTCGCCAATGGGCCGCCGCGCAACCATGGCATCCTGCCCATCGGGGGCAGCCCGCACTTCTTCCACACGCCAGACCTCGGCTACAGCTACATCAACGGCGAGAACGTCAACCACAAGCTGTGGATCGCTTTCCCGATCACGTTCTCCCTCGCCATCGGCGCCGCCGTCCTGTGGCTCGGGATGGGTCTGCTCTCCGGCATCTGGTCGGCCATCCGACCTCGATCATTGTTAGACAGAGGCTTCACGCTGACCGCACTGTTCTTCTACTCGTTCCCGACGTTCGTCCTCGGCTACGTGCTGCTGCTGCTGCTCTACTACTACCTGACCAAGGCAGGACACGCCTGGTTCCCCGCGGGCACCTACATCCCGTTCACCAGCGATCCGTGGCAGTGGGCCCGGCACCTGCTGTTGCCATGGTTCACCCTGGCCGCGGTGACCGCCGCGGCCTACACCCGGCTGACCCGCGGTTCGATGCTCGACGTGCTCGGGGAGGACTACATCCGCACGGCTCGGGCGAAGGGGCTGCCGGAGCGCCGGGTGGTCTTCCGACACGGGTTGCGCGCCGCACTCACGCCGATCGTTACGCAGTTCGGCATCGACCTGGGCAGCCTGCTCGGTGGTGCGATCATCACGGAGAAGGTCTTCAGCCTGCCCGGGCTCGGCTACGAGGCCGTCGCCGCCATCACCAGCAACGACTTACCCGTCATCATCGGGGTCGTCGTCATCGCGACGACGGCGATCGTCGCGGCCAACCTCGTCGTGGACGTGCTCTATGCCGTGCTCGATCCACGGGTGCGGCTACACTAGTCGCGGCGAAGTTCCCGACTGGTCGAGGAAGTCGATGTCGCTCCTGATCTCCATCATCCTGGTTGTCACCAGCGTGGTGCTCGTGCTGCTCGTGCTGCTCCACCGTGGCAAGGGCGGCGGCCTGAGCGACCTGTTCGGTGGTGGCGTCTCCTCGACGTTGTCCGGTTCGTCCGTGGTCGAGAAGAACCTCGACCGCATCACGATCTTCACCGGCATCGTCTGGGTCGCCTCGATCATCGCGCAGGGACTGGTCCTCAAGCACCACATCTGACCCGACGACACTCAACCGGACACGTCTCCGCAGAGTCAGGAGTCCGTCTGTGGCAGGTGGCAACGCGATCCGCGGCAGCCGGGTCGGAGCGGGCCCGATGGGCGAGGCGGAGCGTGGGGAGTCGGCCCCGCAACAGCGGGTCGCCTTCTGGTGCGCCAACGGGCACGAGAGCCGGCCGTCGTTCGCCGCCGAAGCGGAGATCCCCGAGCTGTGGGACTGCCCCCGATGTGGCTTCCCGGCCGGCCGGGACCGGGACAACCCGCCGCCCCCACCGAAGAACGAGCCCTACAAGACCCACCTGGCCTACGTCCGCGAGCGCCGCGACGACAAGGACGGCGAGGCGATCCTGGCCGAGGCCCTCGAGTCGTTGAAGAAGCGCCCGGACTGACTACGGCGAGGCGATGCGCGACATCGACGCCGGCAGCCGGCTCGCCGCAGCATGGTCGAGCAGCCAGAGCGTCCGGCTGCGACCACGCGCACCGGCGGCCGGCACCTGGGTCGCGCCGGCACCGGACACCGCCATCCGCACCGCTGCGGCCTTCTCCTCACCAGCGGTGATCAGCCACACCTCACGGGCGGCGTTGATCGCTGCCAGCGACAGGGAGAGCCGGGTCGGCGGCGGCTTCGGGGCGCCGCGCACCGGTACGACGACGCGCTCGTCATAGAGGGCGGGCGAGCCGGGAAACAGCGAAGCCACGTGACCATCCGGGCCCACACCGAGCAGGAGCACGTCGAAGGTCGGCACCGGTCCGTGGTCCTCCGGTCGTGCTGCGGCCGCCAGCCCGGCGGCGTAGCTCTCGGCCGCCGCGTCGAGATCGTCGCCGGCCGGCCCGTCACTGGACGCCATCGGATGCACCCGGCTCGGGTCGACGCCGACCGAGTCGAGCAGGGCCTCGCGGGCCTGCGTCTCGTTGCGTTCCGGGTGACCGGTCGGGAGGAAGCGTTCGTCCCCCCACCACACGTCGAGCACGTCCCAGTCGATCGCGTCGCGGGCCGGCGCTGCGGCCAGCTCGCGCAGCGAAGAGATGCCGATGCCACCGCCGGTCAGCACGATCGACGCGCTGCCGTGGGCGGCCTGCGCGTCGACGATGGCCGTGACCAGCCGGGCCGCGGCGGCACGGGCCAGCAGCGCGGCGTCGCGATGCACGACCACGAGCGGTGGGCTCACGGTGCGGTCACCCTGACTCCGCCCAGGCCGGGTCGCGCCAGACGTGCGTCCGCGTCGCAGGGCGCTGGTCGAGCCCGCCCACCCCGGTGGCGGCCGAGAGGGCCTCGGCATAGACATAGTCCGGGTCCATCCGGCGCAGCTCCTCGGCGAGCAGGTCGCCGAGCTCGCGCCGGGGCAGCGGCAGCTTCCGTTCCGGGTCCTCACCGAGACTCAACGTGGCCAACCGACCGTCCGGCCGGGTGATCCGGACCCGATAGCCGTTGTTCACGGTGATGCCCGCCTCGGTGATGCCCGGCCCTTTGGTGTCCTCGACGGTCGTCTCGACGCCCAGCTTCGACGTCAACCAGCCACACAGCAACGCGCCGCTGGGGTTGCCGGTCTCGCAGCCCACGGTTGCGGTGCTCGCCGCGCTGTCGACCGGGTCCATCGCCGAGGCCAGCAGGCTCCGCCAGGGGGTCGTCCGGCTCCAGGCCAGGTCGGTGTCTCCGGGCGCGAAGTCCTCAGCCCGACGTTGGAGCGCGGCGATCGGGTCGCTCGCCTGTGCCGAGTCGGTGATCCGGCGGTTGGCGAGGACGCCGAGCGCGTCGGTGGCGATCACGTCGGGCGGGGCGGCGTACCACCAGGTGACGACCGGTGCGTCCGGTGCGAGCAGCGGCAGGACGACGGACTCGGCATGCAGCGCCACCCGGCCGTGCATCCTCATCACGACGGCCTCGGTCGGCCCGAGCCGGCCGCCGACCTGCACCTCGGCGTCGATCCGGTTGTCGCGCTCGAGCGAACGGCGGACGACGATCAGCAGCCGGCATGGGTGCGCGGCCGCGGCGACAGTCGCCGCGGTCTCCGCTTCGGCGACGTGTTTCTCGTCCACGACCACGACCAGCGACAGCGCGAGTCCGCTGGCCAGTGCACCGGCGGCGCGGCGCTCGACCAGCAGGGCCTTGACGATGTCGCCACCGTTGGTGTCCCACAGGGTCGTCGTCATGGACGCCTCCAGACCCTGCCGTCGCGGGTGAGCATCTCGTCGGCGCCCCTGGGCCCCCATTCGCCGGCCCGGTACTTCTCCGGGGGATGAGTGGCCCAGAACTCCTCGAGCGGGTCGATGACCCGCCACGAGGCGTCGACCTCCTCGTTGCGGGGGAACAAGGTCTGGTCACCGAGCAGCACATCGAGGATCAGTCGCTCGTAGGCCTCCGGGGAGGACTCCGTGAACGATGCGCCATAGAGGAAGTCCATGGACACGTCGCGGACCTCCATCGCCGAGCCGGGCACCTTGGAGCCGAAGCGCAACGTCACGCCTTCGTCCGGCTGGACCCGCACCACGAGCTGGTTCTGGCCGAGCTCGACGGTGTCGGTCGCGTCGAACGGCAGGTGCGGTGCCTTCTTGAACACGACGGCGATCTCGGTGACGCGGCGCGGCAGCCGCTTGCCGGTGCGGAGATAAAACGGTACGCCGGCCCAGCGCCTGGTCTCGATGCCCAGGCGGACCGCGACGTAGGTCTCGGTGGTCGAGCCCTTCGGCACGTCCTTCTCGTCGAGGTAGGCGGGCACCCGCTGCCCGGCGAGCCAACCCTGGTCGTACTGTCCGCGGATCGCGTCATGTTCCAGGTCGCGGGGGAGCGAGATCGCGTTGAGCACCTTGATCTTCTCGGTGCGGATCGCCTCGGCATCGAAGGAGACCGGCTCTTCCATCGCCGTCAGTGCCAGGAGCTGGAGCAGGTGGTTCTGCAGCACGTCGCGGGCAGCGCCGGCGCTGTCGTAGAACGCGGCGCGTCCGTCGATGCCGACGTCCTCGGCCATCGTGATCTGCACGGAGTCGACGAAGTGCGAGTTCCAGATCGGCTCGAAGAGCGTGTTGGCGAAGCGCAGTGCGAGCAGGTTCTGGACCGTCTCCTTGCCGAGGTAGTGGTCGATGCGGAAGACGTCGTTGGGGGTGAACACCCTGTCGACGAGCTCGTTGAGCTCGCGCGCGGACTGCTGGTCGTGCCCGAACGGCTTCTCGACCACCACCCGCCGCCAGCCGCCGCGCACGCTGTTGTCCGACATCTCGGTGCGCGCCATCTGCTCGAGCACTGTCGGGAACGCCGCCGGTGGGATCGACAGGTAGAACGCCGCGTTGCCTTTGATGCCGTGGGTCTCCTCCAGCTCGACCAGCTTCGCGGCGAGCGCATCGAAGCCTTCGGGGTCGTCGAACGACCCGGGCAGGAACGACAAGGAGTCGGCGATGCGACGCCAGACGTCCTCGCGGAACTCCGTCCGGGAATGCTGCGACGCGGCTTCCCGGGCCAGGCTCTCGAACTCACCCACCCCCCAGTCGCGGCGGGCGAAGCCGAGCAGCACAAAGCCGGGCGGGAGCAGACCGCGGTTGCCCAGGTCGTAGACCGCGGGGATGAGCTTCTTGCGCGCCAGGTCGCCGGTGACGCCGAACACGACGAGCGCGCACGGGTCCGGCACCCGCGGCAACCGGCGGTCGCGCGGGTCACGCAGCGGGTTGGTCTCCGGTCGGCTCATCCGACGGAGCCGTCGGCCGCGGCGATCAGTTGGCGCAGACCGGCGGACCGGTCGGTGAGATGCAGGCGGACGACGGGGCGTTCGCGGGACTCGAGTGCCTGCAGGTCACCGAGAGCCTGAGCCAGCTGCAGCCGGCCGAAGGTGAACGGCTGACCGGGCACGTCGAGATCGAGGTCGTGCGCACCGGTGATCTGCAGGAAGGCACCGACCTGCGGGCCACCCTTGTGGAACTGCCCGGTCGAGTGCAGGAACCGCGGTGCCCAGCCGAACGTGACCGGGTGCGCCAGCCGCTCCGCGAGGACGGCGCGCAGGTCGGCGGCCGATGCCTCGTGCAGCCGGTCGAGGTAGGCCATGACCGCCAAATAGCCGCGCTCCGGCACCGCACGCAGCAGGGCTGTGATGGCGCCGGCGACATCGCTTGCGTCTCCAAGCAGCTCGGCGCTGCCGTGCACCTCGATCGGGCCGTCGATGAACGCCGGGTCGCCCTCGGGCAGCGGGCCGTCGCCGGCCTTGTCCAGGACCGCCCTCGTGTTGTCCTTGGACTCCTGCACGTTGGGCTGGTCGAACGGGTTGATCCGGAGCACTCGGCCGGCGACGGCGGTGGCGAACTCCCAGACCAGGAACTGCGCTCCGAGTGGCCCGGTGACGGTCGTGTCCATCGACACGGTCGACGTGTCGGCGATCAGCGCGAGGTGGCTGTCGGCGGCGGGGGCGAAGCCGGGCTCGTCCGCGTCCTCGATCACCACCGGGAGGACGCCACGACCCTGCTTCCCCGTGGACTCGGCGATGAGCTGCTCGGCCCAGTTGCCGAAGCCGACGATGCCGGAACCGGCGTCGGCGATGACGAGCTTGTCGTGGCCGGCGACCGCATAGCCCCCGATCGCGGCGCCGAGGACGAGCCCGGGGTTGGCGTCGGCCGCGCCGAGCGCCGGCTCGACGGCCGCTGCCTGGTCGAGCAGCTCGCCGACGGGAACGCCGGCGAGGCCGGCCGGCACCAAGCCGAACGCCGTCAGTGCGCTGTAGCGGCCACCGACGTCGGGATCGGCCCGGAACACGCGGTAGGAGGCGTCCGTGGCCGTCTTCTCCAGCGGCGAGCCCGGGTCGGTCACCACGACGATGCGCTCGGCCGGGTCGATGCCGGCGTCGCGAAATGCCTGCTCGAAGACGCGGCGGTGGCTGTCGGTCTCGAGCGTGCCGCCGCTCTTGCTCGACACCACGAGAACGGTGCGGTCGAGTTCGGTCAGGGCCGCGCGGACCTGGCCGGGATCGGTCGTGTCGAGCACGACGAGCGGGACGCCGTAGGTCGCCGTGATGACCTCGGGTGCAAGCGACGAGCCGCCCATGCCGGCCAGCACGACCCGATCGATGCCGCGGCTGCGCAGCTCTTCGCGCAGCGTGTCGATCTCGGCCACGAGTGGACGTGACACCCGCGTGCAGTCGAGCCAGCCGAGCCGGATAGCCGCCTCAGCGGTGGCGTCGGGTCCCCACAAGGTCGCGTCCTTGGCGACGAGCCTCGCGGCGACGTCGTCCGCCAGCGACTGGTCGAGCGCCGTGTCACGCGCTGCCCGGAGGGACTCCGACATCGCGGTGACGATCACCCCGCCGGCGGAGACGACGTCGCGCGGACCGCTCACTTCTTGTCCGCCGCGGCTGGCCCTCTGGTCGACACTTCTTTGGCGAGCTTCTTCATCTCGTCCTCGATCGAGCCGATGAGCTCGTTCCAGGACGTCTCGAACTTCTCGATGCCCTCGTCCTCCAGCACCGCTACGACGTCGTCATAGTCGATGCCGACCTCTGCGAGCCGGTCGAGCACCGCGTGCGCGTCGGCGTACATCGGCCGCACCGTCTCGCCGCGGAGGCTGCCGTGGTCGACCAGGGCGTTGAGTGTCGACTCCGGCATGGTGTTGACGGTGCCGGGTGCGACGAGGTCGAGGACATACATCGTGTCGTCGTAAGCAGGGTCCTTCGTCGAGGTCGACGCCCACAGCGGGCGCTGCGGCTTCGCACCTGCCGCCGCCAGAGCGGTCCAGCGGTCGCTGCCGAACTTCTGCTCATAGAGCTCGTAGGCCAGTCGGGCGTTGGCGATCGCGGCCTTGCCGCGCAGCGCTTTGGCGTCGTCACTTCCGATCTTGTCCAGTCGCGCGTCGACCTCGCTGTCCACCCGCGAGATGAAGAACGACGCAACCGATCCGATGCGGGTCAGGTCGTGCCCAGCTGCTCGCGCCCGCTCGATGCCGTCGAGGAACGCATCGATCACCTCGCCGTAGCGCTCCAGGGAGAAGATCAGCGTGACGTTGACGCTGATGCCCTCGGCCAGGCACTGCGCGATCGCCGGCAACCCCTCTTTTGTCGCCGGGATCTTGATGAACAGGTTGGGCCGGTCGACGAGCCACCACAATGCACGCGCCTCGGCGATCGTCCGTTCGGTCTCGTGCGAGATGCGCGGGTCGACCTCGATCGACACCCGGCCGTCAACGCCGTCGCTCGCGTCGTAGCTGGGCCGCAGCACGTCGCAGCCCCAACGCACGTCATAGGTCGTGATGGCGCGCAGCCCTTCGCCGACATCGACACCCCGCCGGGCCAGGTCACGGATCTGCTCGTCGTAGGTGGCGCTGCTGGTGATCGCCTTCTGGAAGATCGTCGGGTTTGTGGTGACGCCCACGACGTAGCGGTCCCGGACCAGGTCGGCAAGGCTGCCGGCGACCAGTCGTTCGCGGGACAGGTCGTCGAGCCAGATCGCGACACCCGCGTCACTCAGCTGCTTCAGGGTTTCGATGCTCATCGAGCTGATGCTCCTCAGTTGCCGGTTGTCGAGCCCTTGGTCGCGCCGACTTTCGACAGCGACGAGTGCGCCGCAGCGACGACACGCTCGGCCGTGATGCCGAACTGTTCGTAGAGGATCTGGTAAGGCGCGCTGGCACCGAAGTGCTCGAGCGACAGGCACTCGCCGTCGTCACCGACGAAGTCGCGCCAGCCGAGACTGACCGCCGCCTCGACCGAGACGCGCGCGCGGATCTCCGGCGGCAGCACCTGCTGCTGGTAGGCCGCGTCCTGTGCCTCGAACCACTCGCGGCACGGCATCGAGACCACCCTGGTCGGGGAGCCTTCCTTCTCGAGCAGCTCCCGCGCTTCGAGGGCGATCGACACCTCGCTGCCCGTCGCGATCAGGATCACCTCGGCCGTGGCCGACGAAGCCTCGGCGAGCACGTAGGCGCCGCGCGTGACACCCTCGGCGCTCGCGTGCACCTGGCGGTCGATGACCGGCAGGTTCTGCCGGGTGAGCACCAACGCCGTCGGGCGGTCGTCGTGCTCGATGGCGGTCCGCCACGCGATCGCGGTCTCGGTCGCATCCGCCGGACGCACCACGTCGAGACCGGGCAGCGCACGCAGCGATGCGAGGTGCTCGATCGGCTGATGCGTCGGGCCGTCCTCACCCAGGCCGATCGAGTCGTGGGTCCAGATGTAGATCACCGGCAGCCCCATGATCGCCGCCAGCCGGACCGAGCCACGCATGTAGTCGCTGAAAACCAGGAACGTGCCGCCGAACACGCGCGTCCGGCCGTGCAGCGTGATGCCGTTCATGATCGAGCCCATGGCGTGCTCGCGGATGCCGAAGTGCAGGATCCGGCCGTACGGCGAACCGCCGTGCACCTCCGGCAGGAACGAGTCGGCGCCCTCGATCTCAGTGTTGTTGCTCTCGGCGAGGTCGGCGGACCCGCCCCACAGCTCCGGCAGCGCCGGCGCGATCGCGTTGATGCACGCACCGGAGGCCTTCCGGGTCGCCATCGGCTTCTCGCCGGCGAAGTCTGGGAGCTTGGCGTCCCAGCCCTCGGGCAGCCGGTGGTGGAGGATCCGGTCGAGCTCCTTGGCCTTGTCCGGGTGGTCGATCGCCCAGGCGTCGAAGCGCTGCTGCCACTCGGCGTGCGCGGCTCGGCCCCGGTCGACGACCGCACGGGTGTGGGCCAGGACCTCGTCCGGGCAGAAGAAGGCGACGTCCGGTGGGAAGCCGAGGATCTCCTTGGTGGCCCGGACCTCCTCCGCGCCGAGCGCCGACCCGTGGGCCTTGCCGGTGTTCTGCTTGGTCGGGGCCGGCCAGCCGATGATGCTGCGGACGCTGATGATGCTGGGCCGGTCGGTTTCGTCGCGTGCGGCGACGAAAGCGGCATGGACGGCCTGGACATCGTTGACGTCCTCGACCCGCTGCGTGTGCCAGCCGTAGGCGGCGTAGCGGGCGAGCACGTCCTCGCTCAGCGCGACCTTGGTGTCGCCCTCGATCGAGATGTGGTTGTCGTCGTAGAGCAGCACGAGGTTGCCCAGCTGCTGGTGGCCGGCGAGCGAGCTCGCCTCGCTGGCGATGCCCTCCTCGATGTCACCGTCGGAGGCGAAGCACCAGATCGTGTGGTCGAAGACGCTGGCGCCGGGCGCTGCGTCGGCGTCGTAGAGGCCGCGCTCGTAGCGCGACGCCATCGCCATGCCGACCGCGTTGCCGACCCCCTGCCCGAGCGGCCCGGTGGTCGTCTCGACGCCGATCGTGTGTCCGTGCTCGGGGTGAGCGGGGGTGCGACTCTCCCACTGGCGCAGCAGCTTGAGGTCGTCGAGTGTCAGTCCGTAGCCCGAGTAGAACAGCTGGATGTAGAGGGTCAGCGACGAGTGCCCGCAGGACAGCACGAACCGGTCGCGGCCCACCCAGGAGGGGTCGGTCGGGTCGTGCCGCAGCAACCGCTGGAAGAGCAGGTAGGCCGCCGGTGCGAGGCTCATGGCAGTGCCCGGATGTCCCGAACCAGCCGCCTCGACGGCGTCCATCGCCAGCCCTCGGACGACGTCGACGGCGCGCGCGTCGATATCGGTCCACTCGAGGGTTGCTGCCTTGCTTTGCGCCACCTGGCGGCCTCCTCTTCGGGATCACCGGCGAGCCTACCCAGCGCGCCCGCGTGGCCATTCGCCCGCTAGCCTTGCGAAGTGACCATCGCCAGTGCCGCGCCGTCGCCGGCCGCCGAGGTCGCGAGCATCCGGTCACCACTGGCTGTGGTCCGCTCCTACGTCGCGCTGACCAAGCCGCGCATCATCGAGCTGCTCCTGGTCACGACCGTGCCGGTGATGGTGCTCGCCGCCCACGGCTGGCCCCGCCTCTGGACACTCGCCGCCACCCTCGTCGGCGGCACCCTCGCGGCCGGCAGCGCCAACACGATCAACTGCGTGGTCGACCGCGACATCGACGCCATCATGGCGCGCACCCGGCGCCGGCCGGTGGTGCGCGCTGAGATCTCGCCGACCGCAGCGCTGCGCTTCGGACTCGTGCTGGGCATGGTCGCGACGCTGCTGCTCGGGCTCGCCGTCAACTGGCTGTCCGCCGTTCTTGCGGACGGAGCCATCGCGTTCTACGTGTTCGTCTACACGCTCGGGCTCAAACGGCGTACCCCGTCCAACATCGTCATCGGCGGCGCGGCCGGCTGCTTCCCCGTCCTGATCGGGTGGTCTGCGGTGCGTGGCAGTGTCGGCTGGCCGGCGGCGGTGCTCTTCGCCGTGGTCTTCCTCTGGACGCCACCGCATTTCTGGTCCTTGGCGATGCGGTTCAAGGACGACTATGCCGCGGCCGGCGTCCCCATGCTGCCGGTCGTCGCCTCGCCGCGACAGGTCACGCGCCGGATCGTCGGCTACTCGTGGGCGATGGTCGGGGCGTCGCTGCTGCTGATCCCCTTCGGGGCCGGCTGGCTCTATGCCGTGGCCGCGGTCGGGCTCGGCGCAGCTTTCGTCTTCGAGGCGCATCGCCTGCACCGGCGGGTCGGTCAGGGCGAGCCCGCCCGGCCACTGCCGCTGTTCCACCTGTCGATCACCTACCTGTCGCTGCTGTTCGGGGCGCTAGCGGTGAGCCAGTTCGTGTGACGCTCGCGGATCGGGTGGCGGCGGCCTACGCCGCGCGCTTGCGCAGCTACGGCGCCCGCGCACCCGGACGCTTCGCCGTGGAGGTGGCGGGCCTGCTCGTCGTGTCGCTCGGTGTCGACGAGCCATGGGGACTGCAGATCGCGGCGCTGCCGGACGAGCCTGACCCGATGGCGGTCGACGCAGCGATCGCCTGGTGTCGCGAGCGGGGCCGGCAGCCCCAGGTCGTCGTGCGCGAGCAGCACCGCGCCGGGCTGTCCGGACTGCGCCAGGTCGAGGCGCTGCCGGCGCTCGTGGCGTCGGCCGAGGTCGGCGATGACGCGTTCGAGGTGGGGCCACCCCGGGACGCCGCAGAGTTTCGGGCGGTCTACGGTCCCGCGTTCGGCATGCGCCCGGGACTCGCCGAGGCCCTGGTCGTCGATGCCGACCTGACGACCCCCGACGTCGCCCACCTCGTCGCGCGGCAGGACGGCGTAACGGTCGCTTGCGCGCAGCTGCGCGACGGCGAGGGGATGAGCTACGTGTCCGGTGTCGGCGTGCTGCCCGACCGGCAACGGCAGGGCATCGGGTCGTCGATGCTGGCGGCGTGCCGTTCCGAAGCCGCCCGGCGCGGTTGCGCGTCGGTCTGGCTCAACGCCTCGGCGCGAAGCCAGCCCTTCTACGAAAGCATCGGCTTCGATCTCGTCGACACGCACCTGGCGCTCGCCTGATGCTGATCCGATCCACCCGCGCCCGGCTGCTGCTCTCCAGCGCGCTCATGTTGTTCCTCGAGCTCGCGCTGATCCGCTGGACCGCGTCGAACATCGTGCATCTCGGCTACTTCTCGAACTTCGTCCTGCTCGGCTCGTTCCTCGGGGTGGGGCTCGGCTTCCTGCGGGCGAGCCGCAGCGATCACGACCCGCTCTACTTCCCGGTGCTCCTTGCCGTGCTCGTGGCCGCCGTTCTCATGTTTCCCGTCACCGTGGACCGGTCCGGCTCCGACCTGATCTTCTTCACGACGCTGCACACGGTCGGGCCGCCCATCTGGCTGGTGCTGCCGTTGGTGTTCCTTGCCGTTGCGGGCATCATGGCCGGGCCCGGTGAGCTGGTCGGCAGATGCTTCGCGGAGCTGCCCCGGCTCGAGGCCTACCGCCTCGACCTGCTCGGCAGCCTGCTCGGCATCGCTGCGTTCTCGTTGCTCTCGCTCCTCCGCGCGCCGTCGGTCGCCTGGGGGGCGATCGTCTCACTGCTCATGGCCTTGTTGCTGTGGCGGCCGAGACGTGCGCTGGTGCTGGGCGCGGCGGCGGTGGTGATCGTCGTGATGCTCACCATCGAGTCACTCGGCACGGGCGTGAGCTGGTCGCCCTACTACAAGATCGTGACGCATCAGCGCGGATCCGGGCTGTCACGCGTCATTGCAGTCTCCGTCAACGGCGTGCCGCACCAGGCGGCGGCGGACGCGGAGCAGAAGGCGAAGCTCGAGCCGCAGTACGCGCTGCCGTATCAGCGCATGACGCGCTCCGAGCCGGGTCGGGTGCTGGTGGTGGGAGCCGGGACCGGCACCGACGTGGCGCTTGCGCTGTCACGCGGCGCCACGCGGGTCGACGCGGTCGAGATCGACCCGCGACTCCTGCAGATCGGCCGGCAGCTGCATCCGGACCGGCCCTACGCCGACCCGCGCGTGCACAGCCACATCGACGACGGCCGCGCCTTCCTCGAACGCAGCTCGGCGAAGTGGGACCTCATCGTGTTCGCGCTGCCGGACTCCCTGACGTTGGTGGCAGGAGCGAGCTCGCTGCGGCTCGAGAGCTACCTGTTCACCGTCGAGGCGATGCGGTCGGTGCGCGCGCATCTCGCCCCGGGCGGTGCGTTCGCGATGTACAACTTCTACCGTCAGTCCTGGCTCATCGGCCGGCTCTCGCGCACCGTCGCCGACGCGTTCGGGCACCAGCCGTGCGTCGATCGGCTCAGCGGCGTGGACGCCGTCATCACGGCCGGCCTGACCGCACGCAACCAGCACTGTGGTGACGGTGTCGCGCCGCGCGGGCCGTCGCCCGCGACCGACGACCATCCCTTCGTCTATCTCTACGGCCGGTCGATCCCCGGCTTCTACCTGCTGACCCTCGCAGGGATCCTGCTGTGCAGCCTGCTCGCCGTCCGGGTCGTCGGCGGTCCGTTCCGCCGGATGCGGCCCTACCTCGACCTGTTCCTGCTCGGCGGGTCCTTCCTGCTGCTGGAGACGCGCAGCATCACGGGATTCGCCCTGCTGTTCGGCACCACGTGGATCGTCAACGCCATCGTCTTCGCCGGGGTGCTGCTCGCGGTGCTCGCTGCCGTCGAGACCACCAGACGGTGGCGGCTGCCCCGCTTAGGCGTGCTCTACGGGCTCTTGGCTGCGGCGCTGCTGCTCGACACGCTGATCCGGCCCGGGCTGCTGCTCGGTCTGCCGGTGCTTCCACGGGCGCTGGCGGCGGTGACGGTCGCGTTCCTGCCGATCTTCGCCGCCAACCTGGTCTTCGCGAAGCGTTTCGTCGACACGACCGACGCCACGTCGGCGTTCGCCGCCAACCTGCTCGGTGCGATGGTCGGTGGCTGCCTCGAGTACCTGTCGCTGATCGTCGGCTACCAGGCGCTGCTTCTCGTCGCGGGGTTGCTCTACCTCGGCGCGTTCCTGTTGCTGCCCCGACAGCCCGCGCGGCTGGGATAGCGAGAAGCCGAGCTGCAGCCACAGGGTCGAGGCCCACAGCACCGTGGCGCCCGCAACGTGCAGCTCCACGACGCCGGGTGGGAGGTCGAGGAAGTACTGCGTGTAGCCGATCACGACCTGGAGACCGACCGCACCGGCCAGCCAGGCGGCCCGACGTCGTACGACGTCTGACGTGTCGGTCAGCCGGACGGCGAACAGCGTCGCCACGACGAGTCCGGTCAGCAGCAACGCGGAGTCGGCGTGCAGCTGCGTGACCCGCTCGAGCGCGAACGGCAGCCTCCTGACCTGGTTGGGTCCAGCGCCGGCGTGCGGCCCGGTGCCGGTCGTGACGGTGCCGAGGACGAGCACCACACCGGCCACCGCCACCAACAGGCGGCCGAGCACGAGCAGCTCACGGCGCACCGTCGCAGGGCCGGGCGTCCACGCCGGATCGGCGCGGTGCACCAGCACCAGCGCCGCCCAGACCATCAGCATCGAGAGCAGGAAGTGCGCCATGACCCACGGCGGTGAGAGGTCGTAGAGGACGGACAGGCCGCCGATGACCGCCTGGCCGACGAAGCCGCCGACCAGGCTCCAGGCCAGCAGGGTGAGGTCGCGGCGTCGGGGCCTGCGCAGCAGCGCCGCGACCGCCACGACGGCGACATAGACACCCACCACCGAGGTGACGACGCGGTTCACGAACTCGATCAGCGCGTGGTAGGAGACCGGCGCGACGATCGACGTCGACGTGCAGCGTGGCCAGGTGGGGCAACCGAGGCCCGACCCGGTGAGCCGCACGGCCGCGCCACTGACGACGATGGCGCCCATCGCGACAGCCGCCGCCACCGCGAGGCGGCGGAAGGCGGTCGGGGTCACATCGGGACGGCGCATTCGGCCCCCGATCCTACGAGCCGTGACCTACCGGCGCCGGTCGCGCTCGCCGGCCCCCCGTCGGACCGGGCGTGCATCGCCCCGCGGGCGAGGTAAGCGAGGAGTGCCAGTGCAGCGACGAGGTAGCTGTTGGCGACCAGCGACACGACCCCGTGGAAGCCGTACTCGCTCGGGCCACCGTGATGCGGGGTGAACCACATCGGCCCGACCACGAACAGCAGATAGCCGACAGCGGCGCCGGTTCGCTCACCCCGCCCGCCGCTGCGGATGAGCACCAGCAGTGCCGGCACGGCCCACACCCAGTGATGCGTCCAGGAGATCGGGGAGACGAGCAGGGACGTGATGCCGGTGGCTGCGATCGCGGCCAGCCAGTCGTCCCGGCGGGCGAACACCGCCGCGGTCGCAACCCCGACGGCCGCGAACACCGCCGCCACCACCGTCCACCACCCGCCGACGTGCCCGACGCCCCCGAGGAGGCGCGCGGCCGCTCCGTACGGTGACTGGTTGCTGATGTAGGGGGCTCCGACCCGGCCGGTGTCGAAGAACAGGTGCAGCCAGTAGCGCGACGAAGCGGCTGGCGCCACCAGCCAGCCGACCGCAGTGGCCGTCAGAAACGTGGCGACCGCGATCGCTGCGGACCGCCACCGTCGGCTTGCGACGAGCACGACGATGAACACTGCGGGCGTCAGCTTCACCGCGGTTGCGATGCCGACGCCGACACCCGCGGGTTTTCCCGCGGCGGTGCGGCGCACGTCCCAGACGACGAGCGCCATGAGCAGCAGGTTGACCTGGCCGAGCGCGAACGTGTGTCGCACCGGCTCCAGGGCCAGCGTCGCTGCCATCGCCGTGGCCACCGCCGACCATGAGGCCGTCAGGCGGGCCAACTGCAGCAGCGCCCGGCACAGGTAACCCAGTGCGGCCAGCGAGGCCAGCAGCCACAGCACCTGCGCGACGCGTGAGGGCAGCGCCGCCACGGGGATGAAGGACACCGCGGCGAACGGCGGGTAGGTGAACCAGTGCCCGAACGCCCGGAGCTGGTAGAGCGCGGCGTCGTGCCGGACCGCGTGGCCACCCCAGGAGTAGATGCGCAGGTCCAACGGCTCGTGCCGGGCGGCGAGCAGCGCCAGCCAGACACCCTCGGCCGCGATGCAGGCGGCAACAGCGACCGCGGCGAGCCGGCGGCTCATCGTGTCCGCTCGGCTCACGCGGGCTCGCGCAGTGCTTTGCGGCGGTTGCGTTCGCCCAGCGCGGCCGTGACGCCGATCAGCGGCAGCATCGCCGACGGCACCAGCCCGGTCAGCCGGGCAGCAGCGGCGCGGCGGCGGGGGATGGAGCGGATCATCCGCCGGCTACCGATGAGCGCCACGACCGCATCCGCGACGACACCCGGGTCGAGCAACGCCCCCGAGAAGATCATCGCCGAGCCGCGATCGGCGGCGTTCTCCGCGACCATGTCCGTGCGCACGCCATCCGGGCAGACGGCATGCAGCCGCACCGGCGACCCGGCGTGGCGCAGCTCGGCCGCCGTGGTCAGCGTCCACGAGAGCACCGCTGCTTTCGACGCGGCATAGATGGCCAGCCCGGGCAACGGCCCGAACGCGGACATCGACGCCATGTTGATGACGTCGCCCCGACCGCCTTGCCGGTGCATGACGTCCAACGCTGCCCGGGTGCCGTGCACGACGCCGAGCAGGTTGACCTCCACGGTCGCAGTCATCGTCGCGTCGTCCTGCTCCCACAAGGTGCCGGTGCGCAGGATGCCGGCGTTGTTGACCCACGCCCTGAGGGTGCCGACGGCCGCCGCCTGCTCGGCGACCGCGCGGTGCCGGCTCGGGTCGCGGACATCGTGCGGGGCGGCGGTGCACAGCGGGCCGAGATCGGCGGCCGTACGCCGGACCGCGGTCTCGTCCACATCAGTCGCCACGACCGACCAGCCACGCTCGACGAGTCGCCCGGCGACCGCACGGCCCATGCCCCGACCTGCTCCGGTGACGACGGCGACGTCGCGGGTGTGGTCAACGTCCATGCGCACTCCTCAGCTCCAACGGAACGTACGACCCGCGAGCGCGACTGTGCCCACGGCCCAGCCGGCCAACGTCACCCAGTCGTGCAGCGGAACTGCCGCGCCCTGCCGCAGCACCAGGCGCAGCCCGTCGGTCAGCGCGGCGATCGGCAGCAGGGCCAAGGTGTGCCGAAGCCCGGGGGAGAAGTCGGTGAGTGGGAAGACCACGCCACCGAGCACCAGCAGCAACAGATAGAGCAGGTTCGCGGCCGCCAGCGTCGCCTCGGCCCGCAGGACGCCGGCGAGCAGCAGGCCGAGGCCGCTGAACGCGGCCGTCCCCAGCAGCAGCAGGCCCAGCACCGCGGCCGGTGAGCCATGCGGGGACCAGCCCAGCGCCAGCCCGACGACGACGAGCAGGGCGACCTGCCCGGCTTCGACCACCGCGACGGCGATCGTCTTCGCCGCCAGCAGCACCCAGCGCGGCATCGGCGTCACGCCGAGGCGCTTGAGCACGCCGTACCGACGTTCGAATCCGGTCGCGATCGCCTGTCCGGTGAACGCGGTCGACATCACCGCGAGAGCGAGCACACCGGGGACGAGGAAGTCGACGCGCGGCTTCGGCAGGTCGGCGACCGGCGCCTGGGTGAACAGGACGAGCACGACGGTGGGGATGACGACCGTCAGCAGCAGCTGCTCGCCGTTGCGCGCCAGCAGGCCGAGCTCCACCCGGGTCTGGGCGACGAGCTGGCGCGACCGCGGCGAGGCGGCACCCGCGGGCGCAAGCGAGAGGGCGGTCATCGGCGATCGCCGGTGACGGCCAGGAAGACGTCTTCCAGCGACCGTCCGCCGCCGGTGAGCTCCGCGGCGGACCCCGCGGCGACGACGCGCCCCGCGTCGACGATGACGATCCGGTCAGCGAGGCGCTCGGCCTCGTCCATCGCGTGGGTGGTGAGCACGACCGTCACGCCGGCGGCCCGGAGCTCCTCGATCAGCGTCCAGGTCGACCGGCGGGCGTGCAGGTCGAGTCCGGCGGTGGGCTCGTCCAGGAAGACCAGCTCCGGACGTCCGATCAGCGCGAGGGCCAGGGACAGCCGCTGCTGCTCCCCGCCGGACAGGCGACGCCAGGGTGTGCCGGCGGCCGCGGTGAGGTCCAGCCGGTCGAGCAGCGCAGCCGGGTCGTGCGGGTCGGCGTAGAGCGCGGCGAACAGCCGGAGCACGTCGCGGGGACGGGCCGAGGGGTAGACGCCGGCAGCGCCGGAGCCGGTCGCCTGCGGCATCACCCCGACGCGTGCGCGGAGCGCCGTCGCATCCCGGCTGGCGTCCAGGCCCAGGACGTGCACGGTCCCGGCGTCGGCGCGGCGCAGCCCGGCGCAGATCTCGAGAGTGGTCGTCTTGCCCGCCCCGTTCGGGCCGAGCACCGCGGTCACCTCGGCGGCCGCCGCACTGAAGGAGATCCCGTCGACCGCGACGGTGGCGCCATAGCGCATCACCAGGTCCTGGACGACGAGCGCGGCTGGCACGTGATCGAGCATAGGTTCGCGGGCAGGACGTGGATCATGGGTGCAACCACCGTCTCGGCGCCACGCGGGCACAAGGCGGCACAGCGCAAGGCAAAAAAGGCCGCAACCGCGATCGGCGGCAGTCGCACGGCGCGCGGCGTCGCGCGGGCCGGGCTGGTGGCCCGGTCGATGTTCTACCTGCTGCTGACATACCTGACCGTCCGCGTGGCCGTCGACGGCGGCTCGCCCGGCCGCCAGACCAACGCCAACGGCGCCCTGACCGTCATCGCGCAGGACCCGATCGGGATGGCGGCGATCGCCGCGGCAGCGCTGGGGTTCCTGGCGCTCGGGGTCGTGCGGGTCGCCGGCGCGGTGCGCGACCGGTCCGCGCAGACCCAGCAGCGGATGCTGACGGCGTTGCAGGGCACGTTCTACGTCGCGCTCACGTGGGTGCCGCTGTCCTTCCTCCTCGGCAGCCGGGACACCGGGTCGGAACAGGCTCAGCACACCGAGACAGCCAGGGTGCTGGGCTGGCCCGGCGGGCGGTTCCTCATCGCGGGCGTGGGCCTCGTCGTCCTCGGGGTGTGTGGCTACCAGATCCGCATGGCGCTGCGGCAGGACTTCACCGACGGGCTCGGGCTGCGGGCGGCGCCGCGCTGGGTCTGCCGCCTCGTCGCGGCGGCCGGCACCGTCGGCATCGCCGCCCGGGCCCTGGTCTTCCTGCCGGTGGGGGTGTTCCTCATCGTCTCGGCCGTCCAGGCCGATCCGCGGCACGCCAAGGGGCTCGACGCGGAGCTGGCGCTGCTGGCCCGGCAGTCGTGGTGGGGTCCGGCGATCCTGGGGGTCGTCGCGCTCGGTCTGGGTGTATTTGCCCTCTATTCGCTCCTGGAGGCGCGTTACCGCCGGGTCGGCCGCAGCAGCTGACCCGGTAACGACCCCCGGGTTTGATCCTGCCGGGCATTTACGCGACAATGACGTTGTGAAAAAGGTCGGCACTGCCACGCTGGCGGACCGGCGCACCCGGGAGCGGGTCGGGCAGCTGCTGCTCGAGCTCGGGCCGTCGACCGCGAGCCTGCTCGGCGAGCGCCTCGGCCT
>JAVEEH010000006.1 GCA_030840545.1 Frankiaceae bacterium
GTGACCGACCTGGAAGCGCTCGTGCGTTGGCACCACCCGACCCGGGGCCTGATCAACCCGGCTGACTTCATCGGCGTTGCCGAGCAGACCGGTCTCATCGGACCGCTGACGGACTGGGTGCTGAAGACGGCACTCGCGCAGTGCCGACGGTGGCTCGACGCCGGCCTCGACCTCGCGGTCGCCGTCAACCTTTCACCGCGCACACTGCACGACCCCGCGTTCCCGGGGCGCCTCGCCGACCTGTTGAACGCGGCGCGGGTGCCGGCCTCGAAGCTGACGCTCGAAATCACCGAGGGCGCCCTCATGGCGGACCCCGAGCGCGCGATCGACGTGCTCTGGGACCTGCGCCGCGCCGGCGTACGCCTCTCGGTCGACGACCTCGGTGTCGGACACTCGTCGCTGTCCTATCTGAAGCGCCTGCCCGTTCACGAGATCAAGATCGACCAGTCGTTCGTCACCAGGATGGTCGATGACGCTGACGACGAAGCCATCGTCTCGGCCGTCATCGACATGGTCCACCGGCTCCGGATGACCGTGGTCGCCGAAGGGGTCGAGGACGAGCGCACCTGGCGCCGACTCGCACAGCTCGGCGCCGATGCCGCGCAGGGCTACTGGATGAGCCGGCCCATGCCGGCCGAGCAGGTCGGTGCCTGGCTGCGGACCTGGTCGCAGCGCGCCGACGACGCCACCGTGATCCCGATCCAGCGTGGTGTCGGCGTCTCCCGCTGAGTCCCACGTCCCACGCACGGCGAACCGCTGACCGGCTCCGAGCGTCCCATCATCATGAGCAGAGTCGAAGGTGGCCGCATCGGCATCGCGGCCGTCCTCGTCTTGGTGGCTGCCTCAGCGTGCAGTGGCGGCGGATCTTCGCCCTCGGGCCCGAGTGCCGGCCCGTCTTCGACATCCGGCGACGGTCGCGTCGTCGGGCGCTTTCTGGCTGTCGGCGGACCGCCCGGCACGCCGGGGTCGCCGCAGCGTGGGCGGATCACCTTCACCGCCGCGGGCGGCCAGCACGTGCAGGTCTCGGTAGGGGCGAGCGGGCGGTTCAGCCTCTCCCTCCCCGCGTCCACCTATGTCGTCACGGGTCGGAGCCCGCAGTACAACGGTGGTCACGCTCTCTGTCACGCGCTCCACCCGGTCCGTGTCAGGCCGGAAATAGCCACGCACCTGAGCATCTACTGCCAACGGAAATAGTCACGTCTCCTTCGCGACATTCCTCCGGTTCGATACACATCGTGTCGACGTTGGGACAGTGACGGTAGCGGCACAGCATCAGTAGCTCCCAGGAGCTGTCGCCGGGCGCGACGCAGCGCCGGCTCGGCCAGATTGCCCAAACCGTCCTCGTCGTCGCCCTGGTCGTCTACGCGGCTTCTGTGGTCCTCGGGGTCCGCCCGCACGGCGGCTACAGCGTCGTCTGGGACGGTTGGGTGCAGAACGGTGTCCTCACCGCTGCAGCCGCTGTCGTCGGCCTCCGTGCCTACCTCGTCCAGGACAAACGCCTGGACTGGGCATGCATCGCCGCCGGGCTCGCGCTCTATGCCATCGGCAACATCGTCTACTTCGCCTACGTCCAATACCAGGCCAGCCCACCCGCACCCTCTGCGGCCGACATTCCGTGGCTGGCCTGCTATCCGTTCCTCTACGTCGGCGTCTTCCGGCTTGCGCGGCAACGCGGCGCGAAGATCGACCGGTTGTTGCGGATCGACAGCATCATCAGTGCACTGGGGTTGTCGGCGCTGGCGATGACCTGGTTCACCGTCACGCTGCACGGGACCAAGGGCAGTCTCGCGGCCGTGCTGACAACGATGGCCTACCCCGTCGGCGACCTGCTGCTGATGCTCATCGTCGTCGGCAGCCTGGCCGTGCACGGGTGGCGCGTCGATCGCGTCTGGGCATGGCTCGGCGCGGGCCTCGGCCTGTTCGCGGCAGCGGACACTATCTATGCCGTTCGGGTTGCGACAGACAGCTATCAGGCCGGCACATTGCTCGATCCCATCTGGGCGGTCGCGGCGACCCTGATGGCGATCGCGGCATGGAAGTCTCAAAGCTCGATTCCGAGAACCCGCGGCAACGGTTGGGCAGTGCTACTCGTCCCGACGCTGATCACCGTGTCGGCGCTTGCGCTGCTGGTGATGGCCGGTCATGGGTCCGGGTCGCTTCCGGTCAGGGTCCTGGCGGCGGCCACGGTGCTCGCCGGCCTCGTCCGTGCCGCGTTCACGTTTCACACGATGGTCTCGCTGGTCCGCAACGGGGTCGAGGCCCGAACTGACGAGCTCAGCGGCCTGCGCAACCGACGCGCATTCCTCGAAGCCGTCGAGCGACGCATCGCAGCCGGCCATGGCCAGTTCTCCATCATGCTGATCGACCTCGACCGGTTCAAGGAGGTCAACGACTCTCTCGGGCACATTGCCGGTGACGACCTGCTGCGCGAGGTCGGTGTCCGGTTGAAGGCCAGGATGAGGCAGGGAGATGTGCTGGCTCGGCTTGGCGGCGACGAGTTCGCCATCCTGCTCGACAACACCTCAACCGAGATGGCTCGCGAGATCGGCGAACGGCTGCGGCTCGATCTCCAGCAGGCTTTCGTCAAGGACGGCATGACGATCTATTCAGACGCGAGCTGCGGCGTGGCGCTCTGGCCGGATGCAGCCGACACCGTCGGTGGCCTGCTGCAACGCGCAGACATTGCCATGTACGACGCCAAGCGGGAACGGACCGGCACCGCGATCTACACCCATGCCGACGAGACCGACCTTAGCGCGCCGCTGCGCCTCGTCGACGAGCTCCGCACGGCCTTGACCGACAACCAGCTGGTCCTGCACTTCCAGCCCAAAGTCGGCCTGCGGACGGCGAAGCTCGAAGGGGTCGAAGCCTTGGTGCGCTGGCAGCATCCGCTCAAAGGCCTGCTTGCTCCTGACGACTTTCTCCCGCAAGCCGAACGCTATGGGCTGATGCGACAGCTCACCACCCGGGTGCTGACGCTCGCGCTGGACCAGATCAGCGAATGGCACCGCGCCGGCTTCGACACCACTGTCGCCGTCAACATCTCGGTGTCGAACCTGCTCGACCTGGAACTACCCGACCAGGTCCGCACGCTGCTCGAGGTGCGCAAGCTGAACCCGGCCTGCCTGATGCTGGAGGTCACGGAAACCACGCTGATGGCCGACCCGACCCGAGCCGCGGAGCTGCTCTCGCGTCTCCAGGCGATCGGTGTGGGGGTGTCGATCGACGACTACGGCACCGGCTATTCGTCCCTCGCCCGGCTCCGCGAGCTGCCCGTCAACGAGCTCAAGCTCGACCGGTCGTTTCTCCTCGGGATCAGTCGCGACCCCCGAGCCGGCGCGATCGTCCGATCAACCGTCGAGCTCGCGCACTCCCTCGGCCTCAAGCTCGTGGCGGAAGGGATCGAGACCGAGACGGACGAGGCAATCCTGCGCGAGCTCTCCTGCGACCTCGGGCAGGGCTATCACCTGGCCCGACCGCTGCCGGCCGACGAGCTCCTCTCGTGGGTCCTCAAGCGTGACTCAGTCGAGGCTCCGTCACCGGCCACTGCCACTGATCCGTCGTCAAGGTCTGACCAGCGGCCGTGACCAACAGCGCGTCGTAACCGGCCACCGTCTGCAGCCAGCCGATCGCCGCCGGCCCCATCGCCACCGCCGCGGTCGCGTAGGCATCAGCATCGACGATGTCCGCGCCGACCACCGTCGCCGACAGCACCTGGTCGGCCGCTGCGCCGGTGAACGGGTCGAGGATGTGCGCCCCGCGCTCGGCCGTGCCGGATGTCGCGACGGCCATCTCCGCACCCTTGACCGTCGCCAGCAACCGCGCGGGGTCGCGCGGATCAGCTATGCCCACCGTCCAGGGCACACCCGGACCTCGGGACGTGCCGAGCAGCACGTCACCGCCGCCGTTGATCGCATGCCGCGCCGACCCGGCTCCACGCAGGATCGCGTCCACGCGGCGAATGGCCCAGCCCTTCACCAGTCCGGTCGGGTCCAGCTTGCCGGCGGCCATCGCGCTGAACCACCAGTCCGTCTGCACCGAGGCGACCGCACACAGGTCGAGAACCTCGCCGACCTCGACCGGGCACTCGCACAGGCTCACCCGCCCACTGGCCAACCGGCTCAGCGCGCTGTCCGCCCGGTAGGTCGAGAACACCTCGTCGACCCACCGAAGATCCGCCTCGACTGCGCCGAGCACCGCCTCCGGTACGACGTCGACGAGCTCGAGGCTGAACACGGTGCCCATGACCTCGATCACCCGGCGGGACGCCGACGACTCGGTCACATCTTGTCCAATGCGGACTGCAACGACTGGATATAGCCGGCGCTCGTGTAGGTGGCTCCCGACACCATGTCGATGCGCGCGCTCTGCGCGGTCAGCGTCTCCTGGATCAGCTGCGGAACGGCGATGTTGTCGATCTCGATGTCCCGGCCGCTTTGTTGCGGCAGCTGCAGCGGCCGCACCGACACGATCTGGCGCCCACGCACGACAAGGGCGATCTGGACCGTGCCGTACTGGGTGTTGACCGGCTGCCCATACACGGTGCGCTTCGCCGACGACGATGAGGACGGGGGGGACGAGGGCGTGCTCCCCGGGGTGGACGTCGCACCCGGAGTTGTGGGCGCGAGCGCGGCCGGTCGAAGCAGCGGCGTCGCCGAGTGACTCTTGTAGGTCAGCAACAGCACGAGACCAGCAACGGTCGCGACCAGGCTGAAGGCTGCGCGGCGCAAGACTCAGACCTCCACGGCGAACTTCTCAGCGTGCACCTGTGCATCAGGCAGTCGGCAACGCCGCAACGCATCGCAAGCGGCGGTGACGAATGCCGGCGGCCCACACACGAACACCTCTCGGTCGGCCACGTCCGGGAGCAGCGAACGCAGCCGAGTGCCGACCAGCGGGTCGGACTGGTCGCCCGGCGGTCCGAGCAGAACGCTCAACCGCATCCCACCCTTGGCCGCCAACGCTTCGAGCTCAGGCCGCAGCACCAGATCAGCCGCGTTGTTCGCTCGATAGAGCATCGTCACCTCGGCCCGGCCGGACCGCCGGCTCAGCCTCTCCGCCAGCGCGCGCAACGGCGTCACCCCGATGCCACCGGCGAGCAACAACACCTTGCGGCCGCCGGCCTTCTCCGCGGTGATCGCGCCGTAGGGTCCGGACATCCACACCCGCGTCCCCGGCCGCACCCTGGCCGCGAAACGAGACCCGTCGCCCAACGCCTTGATGGTGAACCGTAGGTAGTCCCGGCGCGGCTCCGCCGACAACGAGTAGGGATGGGTGTGCCACCAACCGTCGCGGGTCATGAAGCGCAGCCGGAAATACTGCCCCGGTTGCGCGTGCAGCACGGTGAAGTCGTTGCCGCGCACGATCACGGACACCACGTGCGCGTTCTCCCGGCGGACTGCGTGGACCCGCGGTGACAGCCGCCAGTTCAGCAGGACGGGCGTGACGAACCGCCACCACACGACGCAGCCGACGGCCGCTATGTAGAGCGCTGACCACAGGAGCCGGTTGAACGTGCTCGAGACGAACTCCGCGCCGTTGGCGAACGAGTGCGCGAACGACAGCGCCAGCGCCAGGTAGGTGTAGAGGTGCAGGTAGAACCAGGTCTCGTAGGCCACCCGACGGCGGGCCCGGCGTACCGAGAAGACCGCGACCAGGAGGAACAACCCGAACGCGACCGTCGCCATCAACACGTCCGGGTAGGACGACCACAGCGTGCCCGTCTCGGACACCACGCCGGTGTGCGCGGTCACGGCGTAACCCCAGATGATCAGGACGGTGTGCGCCGCCAGCAGACAGACGACGTAGCGGCCGAGGAACGCGTGCCAACGGGCGAGCCAGTCACTGCCGAGACTGCGGTCAAGCGCCGGCATCCGGCTCATCATGACCAGCGCTACGGCGAGCAGGTAACCGGCGAGCAGCCCGGTGAGGCGACCCGCGTTCGTCAACCAGCCGCCGAGCCCGTACACACCAGGCGTGTTCATGACCCACGCGCCCACGGTTACAGCGCCGCCGGCGGCGACCAGGAGCGCGACCGCGCGTGCGGACAGCCGCAGCGAGCCCGGTGAGCCCGGTCGCGTCGCCGACGCCACCGTCCTGGTCGTCATGCGTCCAGTGTCCTGAATGAACCTGAAAACAACCTGCGAGCTGTCGTCGACTACGGCTGTGGCGCTGCGACCACGAATATGCAGAACGGGTGTCCGGCAGGGTCCGCGTAGACCCGCAGCGGTTCGTCTTCATCCTCAGCCCGGTCGAGCAGCAGCCGGGCACCCAGGGACAGCGCGCGGTCATGCTGCGCATCGAGATCGGCGACTGTCGGGACCGTCAGATCCAGATGCAGCTGCTGCGGGATCCGGCTGTCCGGCCAGGTCGTCTCGGCCAGCTCATCGACTTGCTGGAACGCGACCCGAGGTTGTCCGCTGCGATCGTGAAGCACCAGCCAGTCGTCGCCGCTCGGCACCGGCTGATCATCCCCTGGACGGTAGTGGTAACCGAGCAGCTGGCGATAGAACTCAGCCAGGCCGCGCACGTCGGTGGAGTCCAGCACGACCTGGCGCAGCTGCGGGAAGCGTCGATCCGGTTCCACTGCGTCACCTTCCACGAGCGGGTCCACGTCTGCGGCAATCGCTGGTGTCACCCGAATGGCCCAACGTGACTATGCCGAATGATCACAACGTGTACCGATTTCGGGCCTTCCGACCCATCTAGCCCGAGCGCACTTCGCGCCGAGAAAGGAGTCATGACTGCTAACCAGTGCTGCGGCGCGACCCCCCGTGACATCAGCATCGGGCTCTCCGAGTCCACGCTGGCCTTCGTCTACTGCGAGCGTTGTGAGAGCCGTCAGTGGTTCCGCGACGGTCAGCCGGTGACCCTGACCTCCGTGAAGGCGCACGCCTCCGCCGAGTGGAACAAGGCCGAGCGAGGCAAGGTCGCCGTCTCCGCATGAAACCTCGCGACCCCGCCCAACGGCTGGTCGTCGCGGAGCATCGGCTCGCAGCGGCGACAGCCCGCGGCCACAAGCGGGAAGTTGCCGCCTGGCGGATCGCCGTCGACGTCCTTCGCCACCTCGCCGGCCATGACGGCGCCCAGTCACCCCGATGATGCTGCGCAGCTGATGCACGTGGCCGCGGCCGGCCGGGCGGCCTGACGCTCGGCCCCGATCGGCTTTCCGCAGCGCTCACAGCCGCCGTAGGTCCCGGCGTCGAGTCGCGCTGCTGCCGCGTCCAGTGCCGACAGGTGATCCCGCGCCCGGTCCAGCAACGCCGCCACCCGTTGTCGCTCGAACGCGATCGTCGCTCCCTCCGGGTCGTGCTCGTCGTCAGTTGCGACATCGGCCTGGGAGGCCACGACGTCGTCGATCACGGCACTCAGCGCAGCGATCTGCGCCACGGTCCGCTGCCGGTCAGCGTCGAGCTCCGCCCGCACACCCTCCGTGGTCACAAGCGGCCAACCCCGCCGGCCGGGGGTTCTGTTCCGCTGCTTGACACCCGTACCCCTGACAAGACATCTTGTGACAAGAGTCCTTGTGAGGGAGTCGCCATGCCTGGCCGCAGCACCCGGGTCGCCCGCGTCGCCGAGACGCGCGAGCTCACCGACGCGCGGGTCATCCGTGCCCTTGCCCATCCGGTGCGCGTCAACCTGCTCGAACTGCTGCTCCGCGAGGGTCCGCTGACGGCGACCCAGGCCGCCGACCTGCTCGACGACTCACCCGGCAACATGTCGTGGCACCTGCAGACGTTGGCGAAGTACGGCTTCGTCGAGGACGCCGGCGGGGGCCGTGGCCGAGCCCGTCCGTGGCGCCTGGTGACCGCAGGCACGAGCTTCTCCGGCACGGCCGGCGGGGATCCCGACCACACCCAGGCAGCGACCGAGCTGGAGCGCCTCTTCCACGAGCGGACCTACGACCAGCTGCGCCGCTGGCTGTCCGACCGGCACACCTACCCCGAGCCCTGGGACAAGGCCGGCTTCGCGTCGCAGGGGCTCAGCTATCTCACGCCGCAGGAGTTCGAGGACCTCGGCAACGAGCTCACCGAGGTGCTGCTGCGCTTTCGCGACCGCACCGTCGACCGCGCGCAGCGGCCGGCCGACGCCCGACCGGTGCAGATCGTCGCCTTCGGTCACCCGGTCCCGCCGACGGCCACCGGCAACTGACATGCGCGAAGTCCTCGCCCACCGCAAGGCGCGCGCATATCTGTTCGCCCAGATCCTGTCCGTCTTCGGCGACACGACGCTGTGGCTCGCGACCGGCATCTGGGTCAAGCAGCTGACCGGCTCGTCGTCGGCGGCCGGCATGGTGTTCTTCTTCTACACGCTGCCCTACGTGTTCTCGCCGCTGGCCGGCGTCCTCGTCGACCGGGTTCGCCGCAGCCCGCTCATGGTGGTCGTCAACCTTGCGAGCGCCGGCGTTGTGCTGCTGTTGCTGCTCGTGCACGACCAGCGGACCGTCTGGCTCGTCTACGTCGTCATTTTCCTGTACGGCGTCAGCGGCGCGCTGCTCAGCGGAGCACAATCCGCGTTGTTGACGACGATGCTGCCCGCGCATCTCCTCGCCCAGGCTAACGGCGTCCTGCAGACCGGACGCGAAGTGCTGCGGCTGGTGGCGCCGTTGCTGGGTGCGGGTGTCGTGGCGTGGACCGGGACCGCCGCCCCTGTCGCGGTCTTCGACGCCGTGACATTCGTCGTCGCAGCGGTTGTCCTCGTCCTGCTTCGGATCGAGGAGACGCTGCCCGCGCGCGAACCCGTCGGCTGGTGGTCGGAGGTCAGCGCGGGGGCGCGGCACGTCTTCGGTACGCCGGCGCTGCGTCATATCGTCGGCGCGACCGCGATCGCGCTGCTCGTCATCGGTTTCGGCGAGACGACTGTCTTCCCGATCGCCCAGATCGGGCTGCACCGGTCGGCGTCGTTCGTCGGTGTTCTCGTCTCGGTGACGGGAGTCGGAGCGGTTGCCGGCGGGCTGACGGGTGCGCGTGCGGTCCGCCGATTGGGGGACGGCCGCGCGCTCGGCGTCGGACTGGTCGTCTACGCCGTCGGCCAGGCGCTACAACCGACCGGCAACCTTGTCCTGGTGCTCGCTGGCCTCAGCATCGCTGGCGTCGGCGTGTCATGGGCTGTCATCGCCTTCATCACCTCGGTGCAGCTCCGGACCCCCGCACACCTGCAGGGACGCGCCTTCGCCGCGGCTGACACCACGGTCACGCTCCCGCAGACCCTTTCGATAGCGCTCGGTGCCGTGCTGGTGTCGGTGGTTGACTACCGCTGGCTCATCGCCACGATGAGCGCGGTCATCGGCCTTGCCGGCGCCTATCTGCTGACTCGCCGGTTCGACTGGACGGCGCCGGGTGCCGGCGTCGATGCTCCGATGGCTCGGACGCCGTTCGACCCGGCGGGGCTCACCCCGGATGTGAGACTGGACGTGTGAGGTCCGGCGTCTACATCGTGCTGGCGGCGCTGGCGGTCGGTTGCGCTGGCCCCTCCGGCACCCCGCCCCCGGCGGGTCCCTCGTCGACGACGCCCGCGGCGTCCGGCACGCCGACCCCGGTGCGCACGATCGTCCGCAACAGCCGCGTCGTTCCGGCCGGACGCAGCGCCGACGTGACCGCCCAGCACGGCATCGCGGTGCGGCTGACGGTGTCCAGACCCAGCGTCTCCCGCACCCGGCTGTCCTCGTCCTACGGTTATCCACCGGCTCACGGCTACTACGTGACGTTCAACATCACGATCGTCAACACCGGCGTCCAGACCGTCGCACTCGGTCCGGCGAACTTCTTCGTGCGCACCCCCCGGCAGAGCCACGTGACGTCGTACGACGGCAACTCGCCCTACTCCGGAGCGAGCCGGCAGCTGGACCAAACCCAGATCGACCCCGGCCAGCGCGTCCGGGCGCCGCTCACCTTCGACGTGAGCAGCCGGCACGGGCGGCTGGCGTTCGCGCCGGATCGCACGCCGGCAGTCGTCTGGACCTACTGAGCCTGCTCAGATCGGCGATGACGGTGTCGTCATGCAGCCGGCCGGCCGACCGACTTTCGCCAACCCGGCGCGATCACCCGCCGCATAGCCGGCCGGGCTGCCCGGGCCGATGATCGGATACATGACCTGTCCGATGTCGGTGTAGACGTGCTGCAGACCGACGGCATGGCCGAGCTCGTGCAGCAAGAGCGTGCCGATCGAGCCGCCGGCTTGGAAGCCGGGCTTGAGGGCGGCGGTGCCGCCCCGCTTGATGACGACCGCGCCGGCGACGATTCGCAGCTGTGACACGGAGCTGGATTTCCAGCTGATCGTGCCGACGCCGGCCTCGGTGCCGGTCAGCAGGTTGGAGTGTCGTGCGCCACTGCCCTCGAACGCCCATCCGATGACGAACGGCACGCCCGTCACCCGCTGCTGCTGAGCGGCGGCCAGGAATCCGTGGGAGTCGAAGTGGGGGATGTAGGACGTGGTGCCGACGTAGTGGAAGGTGAGGCCACTTGCCGCGGTCAGCTTGGCGACCGCGCGCTGCACCAGCGTCACCCGGCCGCGTTGCCCGGCCGGGTTGATGCGATAGCGGATGACGTGGGTGCGCGTCACGCCCGCGATGCGTGTGCAGGGAGCCCAGCGCACGACCTTCGTCGTGTTCGTGAACGCGTCGGCAGCTTTGGTCAGCGTGTAGTGCCCGGCTCCGCCGGCTGCGTGCGCGGCGGTGCCGGCACCGGACAGCCCGATGACCGTCAGCACCAGACCGGTGGTGACGGCGACCGGGGGAACGGCTCGGCTCAGGCGCACGGAATCCTCGTCAGTCATCTCGGCACGACTGACATCCGACGTTAGGCGGCGAAAGCGACGGAAATAGCCGAAGCGGTCCGAGATGACGGCGAAATGGCCCGATCGGGTCGGCCGCTCTAGTCAGGTTGGGCAGGGCGCGCCACTGCGCTGCGTCAGGGGGTCGACGAGCGGGTCACCGGATCGGGGGTGTGTAGCGCGCCCTGCATTCCTAGGAGACGTGCCGAGTCTGAACGGTTCCTGAAGGCGGCGCAGTGGCCTGCGGGCGGAGCCTCAGGCGGGCTGCCCCTTGGCCCGCTGCCGCCGCTCCTCCTCGCCGAGGGCGATCGGCGCCGCGACCAGCGCATCGGGGATGCCGAAGGCCTCGACGAGCAGCCCCGCCTGCGGGCGCAGCCGGCGGCAGAGGTCGTTGACGGCCGACGTGAGGCCCTTCGCCCGGGCCGGGGTGAGCCGACCGTGCTCGAGGAACCAGGCCCGATCCCGCTCCAGCATCGACAGCGTGTGCAGGTCGCAGACGTCGTTGAGCAAGGCCGCCGTCGCCGGGTCCTCGCATCGGTCGATGGCCGCCACGAACAGCTCGAGCACCTCACGGTCGATGTGCGCCTGCGCGACGAGCAGCACATGGTCCTGGACAGAGTTGAAGACGTCGAACGGGTCCGCACCGTCGCTCATGCCCTTGCGCATCCGTCGGGTCACGCCATCGAGCGCGTGCTTCTCCCGCCACTCGAACAGCGCCAGCTGCCAGCCCCGGTCGAGCACGCTCACGTCCTCGTCCCGACCTGGTACGACGTCGATCAGCCGCTGCACGATCGAGCGCGCGGAGGTGCGCTCGATGACCGCCTCGACGACCTGGTCGGCGACGAACCGCACCATGCCGAGCGAGTCCAGCTCGCCGAACTCGTCGCGGAAGTTGGTGAGCAGTGTCTTCGCGACGAGCTGCAGGAGGACGGTGTTGTCCCCCTCGAAGGTGGTGAACACGTCGGTGTCGGCCTTGAGCTGGGGGAGCCGGTTGACCGACAGATAGCCGGCGCCGCCGCACGCCTCGCGGCACATCTGGATCGTGTGCGTGGCGTGCCACGTCATGGTGGCCTTGACGCCGGCCGCCAGTGTCTCGAGCTTGCGCCGGTCGAGATCGTCGGCGTCACCGGAGCTGATCGTGTCACTCTCGCCACCGAAGACGCTGTGCAGCTGGGCAACAAGCTCTTCCTGGGCGAAATGCAATGCGTAGGTCGTTGCGAGCGCCGGCAGCAACCGTCGCTGGTGCTGCAGGAAGTCGAGGATGAGCACTTCGCGCTCGCTGTCCGGCGCATGGAACTGCCGTCGTGCCAACCCGTAGCGCACAGCGATCGTCAGCGCCGCCTTGGATGCGCTCAACGCGGCGCCGGAAACGCTGACCCGGCCCTGCACGAGGGTGCCGAGCATCGTGAAGAAGCGACGCGTCTCGTTCTCGATCGGGCTGGTGTAGGTGCCGTCCGCTGCGACGCTGCCGTATCGGTCGAGCAGGGCGTCTCTCGGCACGCGAACCTCATGGAAGGCGAGCCGGCCGTTGTCGACGCCGTTGAGGCCTGCCTTGTGGCCGCAGTCCTCGATCGAGACGCCCGGGCACGGGTTGCCGTCGTCGTCACGGATCGGCACCAGCAGCGCATGTACGCCGTGGCTCTCGCCGAGCGTTGTCAGCTGCGCGAACACGGCGGCCATCCGTCCGTGCCGGGCCGCGTTGCCGATGTAGTCCTTCACCGCATCGTCATCGGGGGTCTCGATGACGAACTCGCCGGTGCTCTCATCGTAGGTCGCGGTGGTGCGGATCGACTGCACGTCCGACCCGTGACCGGTCTCGGTCATCGCGAAGCAGCCGGGCAGTCGCAGGGTCATCACGTCCGGCAGGTAGCGCTCGTGATGGCGTTCGGTGCCGAGGTGGACGATCGCGCCGCCGAACAGGCCCCACTGCACGCCGGTCTTGACGAGGAGGGACAGGTCGCCGTAGGCCTGCGTCTCGAAGCCCGTGACCGCGGCGCCGATCTCCCCGTCGCCGCCGAACGCCTTCGGGAACAGCAGCCGAGGGCCGGGGGTGTCGGCGAGCACGCGCGCCTGGGCCATGACCCGGTCCCGGTGCTCGTCGGTCGCCATGTCGTAGACCGGCGCGAACAGCGGGTCCTGCAACGTCGCACGCACTTCGTCCCGGATCCAGGCCCAGCGGCCGTCCAACACCCGGCGCAGGTCCGCGGCCGACGCCTCGACGGCCTCCGTGGCCTCTGTGTCGTTGTCTGCCCCCACCAGCCCTCACCCTTTCGATCGAACAGTCGGCTGCGGTATGCCCCCCGGGAGCGGCTGAACACGCGCCACGGCCGGCACGAGCGCACAAAAGAGCCGCCGCACAGACCTCGAGGGTCCGTGCGGCGGCTCTGACTGCTCGGGCGCCGGCTCAGAAAGCCGGGGTGGAGCCGTTCTGAGGTGGGACGAGGACGTCAGACGCCTCGCTGGAAGCCGAGGTCACAGGTGCTGCCGGGCCCGGCGCCGGGACCTCGATCGGCGGGACCGCTGGTGAGCCGCTGCGGCCCCGGCGGGCCGTCGTCTTTCGCGCCCCTGTCCTGCGGGCGGTCGACTTCCGGGCGGTTGACTTGCGTGCCGTGCTCTTCTTCGCGGGCGACCGTTTGGCGGTCTTGCGCGCGCCCGTCTTCTTGGCCGTGGACTTACGGGCCGTCGTCTTGCGGGCAGTCGTCTTCTTCCGCGCGGTCGTCTTCTTGCGGGCGGTGGTCTTCTTCCGCGCCGGGCTCCGCTTCGCAGTCTTGCGCGCGGTCTTCTTGGCGGCAGTCTTGCGCGCCGTCGTCTTCTTGGCAGTCCGCTTCCGCGTCGTCTTCTTCGCTGCGGACTTGCGCGCGGTGCTCTTGCGCGCCGTCGTCTTCTTTGCTGTGCGCTTGGCCGTCTTCTTTGCCGTGGACTTGCGGGCGGTCGACTTGCGCGCCGTCGACTTCTTCGCCGTGGACTTGCGTGCGGTCTTCTTTGCGGTCGACTTACGTGCGGTCGACTTCTTGGCGGTTGACTTGCGCGCTGTCGACTTCTTCGCCGCTGTCTTGCGTGCGCCGGTCGACTTTCGTGCCGTCGACTTCTTCGCTGTCGACTTGCGCGCGGTCTTCTTCGCCGCTGCTGGTGCCACCGTGTGCCCCCTAGCTGTCTAGGAACGGGACTGTGCCGAGCGCAATCGTGACACCGATTGCATGAGTAAATCCACAATCACGGCAACTTTCGTTCCGCGTGTCGCCGTTCGCATGTTCGCATCTTCGCGTCGCGTGGAGGACCATGAACAACGATGTGTGCGTGCATGTGTTGGCACGCAACAGAAAAACAAGGTCACTCATTCACAGGTTCTTGCTGATGCGACGTCGCTGACCGTTGCGCGTCGTACAAAAGAAAATTTGCAACATGACCGCCAGAACGGCAGTTCCGACCGAACACAGCACTCCGCGGGACACAACTGCGAAGCAAACACTCGTCGCTGCTCGTGCGGTTTAGCCGCCGGGCAGGGCAGGGAACCGAGTCGGCGACGGTGACGGCGACGCGGATGACGGATGGCTGCTCGCGCTCGGCGACGGCTTCGGCGACGCGGACTGCTTCGGCGTTGCCGACGGCGACGGGGCCTTGTGCTTCGGCGGCTGCGAGGGCGGGACGCTCGGGACGAACGTCGGTGCAACCGTCGGGGACAGTTGCGGCGAGACGGAGACGAGACGGGCGCTCAGCTTGCGGGTGGCGTTGAGCACGGCTTTGGCACCCGGCGGCTGCTCGCGCATCAGGAGCGACTGCTCCATCCGCAGCAGCTCGGCGATCTGCGCAGCGCCGGCGGGGTTGTGCGGCGAGTTCTCGATGAGCTGGGACAGCTGCTGGTGCAGCTTGGAGGCGGCGGCCATCACCTGCGACCGGCTCGGGTTGTTGTCGAGCACTGTCACGAGGTTGCGGAACGTCGAGGCGATCGGAGTGTTGTCGAGCGACCGGACGACTGCCGGTCGGTGTGTCGCGGGGGAGTGGCCGGGCAGGTGCAGGGCACCGGTCGCGGCAGCTGCGGAGAACGCCATCGCACCCACGACGGGGACGACGGGCAGGGCGACCGCGACCCGGCGGCGCCAGGCGGGACGTGCCGGCGCCTCGCCGGCGAGGCGCTGCAGGCGCTGGTCGGCGACCCGGGCGAAGCGGGCGAGCTCCAGCCGGTCAGCCTCGACGATGTCGGCCGCGACACCGTCGGCGCCGGCCTCCACAGCGCCGGCCGCGGTGCTGAGATCGGCGGCGAGCGTCAGGCGCAGGTCGCGCATCTCGGCGAGCAGACCGTCGAGCTGCGTGGCGGTCTCCGGCTCGTCGCCGTCGCGACGTGCCTGCCTGAAGAGCCCGCTCAAGGTGCTCTCCTTCCAGCTCGACCTGTCTCGAGGGAGTTTCTGCGCGCCGAACCGAAGTCCTGCCGGCCCGTGAGGCTTGTTTTCGCCCGGTCGGCCGGGTGCCAACCCTCGACTGACACGATGCGCAGGTGACGAGCCTCGCGTTTCTCGGCGGCACCGGCGACCAGGGCCGCGGCCTCGCCCGCCGCCTCGCGCTCGCCGGGCACCCGGTCGTCATCGGTTCGCGGTCCGCCGAGCGGGCCGCGACAGTGGCAGCGGCGCTGGCCGACGACCTCCCCGCCGGCGCCCAGGTGTCGGGCGCGTCCAACCTCGACGCCGCAACGCAGGCCGAGCTCGTCGTCGTCGCGGTGCCCTGGGAAGGGCACGCCGCGCTGTTGACCGACGTTGCGGAGGCGCTCGCCGGCAAGATCGTCGTGGACTGCGTCAACCCGCTCGGATTCGACGGTTCGGGTGCCTATGCGCTGTCCGTCGAGGAGGGCAGTGCGGCCGAGCAGGCGGCCGCGCTGCTGCCCGCCAGTCGCGTAGTCGCCGCGTTCCACCACGTCAGCGCGGTGCTGCTGCTCGACCCGGCGGTCGACACCATCGACACCGACGTGCTCGTGCTCGGGGACGATCGTGACGCCACGGATGCCGTCCAGGCGCTCGTCGCCGACATCCCGGGGATGCGCGGCGTCTATGCCGGCCGGTTGCGCAACGCTCACCAGGTCGAGGCCCTCACCGCCAACCTGATCTCGGTCAACCGGCGCTACAAGGCGCACGCGGGGTTGCGTGTCACCGACGTCTGAGGACGCCGTCGACGATCTGGGCCTGACGGTGCCGGTGCCGGCCCGGGTGCAGCGGGTGGTGTCGTTGGTGCCGTCGTTGACCGAGGCCGTCGCCGTGACCGTGCCGGGGCTGGTGGTCGGCGCCACCGACTGGTGCACGCATCCGGCTGACCTGGACGTGCCGAGAGTCGGCGGGACGAAGAACCCGCGCGTCCCGGACATCGTTGACCTGCGGCCGGACGTCGTGGTCGCCAATGAAGAGGAGAACCGCGCACCCGACCTCGACGAGCTGCGTGATCAGGGCGTCGCCGTCTGGGTGACCGCACCCGAGACGCTGCCGCAGGCTCTGCACTCGCTCGACCGGATGCTCCGGCTCGCCTGCAGACTCGACCGGCCGGCCTGGCTCGACACGGCAGCCGCCGCATGGGAATCGGCATACGACGGTGCCCGCCGTCGGGCGTTCGTCCCCATCTGGCGCCGGCCGTGGATGGCCCTCGGCCGCGACACGTTCGCCGGCGACCTCCTCCAACGCCTCGGTCTCGACAACGTGCTGGCGCACCACCCTGACCGCTATCCGCGGATCGACCTGGACGCCCTCCCGCCGTACGACGTCGTCGTGCTGCCCGACGAGCCCTACGCCTTCTCACCTGACGACGGGCCGGACGCCTTCCCGAACGCCGAGACCCGCTGCGTCTCCGGCCGCCACCTGACCTGGTATGGCCCCTCGCTGGTCGACGCCCGCAACGTCCTCGCGGGACAACTCGAGTAGACCGAGCGCAGCGACGGTTCTCGACGAAAAGCGGACCTAGGACCGTCGAAGGAGCGCAGCGACTGACGCGTCCTCA
>JAVEEH010000102.1 GCA_030840545.1 Frankiaceae bacterium
TGCTCGCGCGCGCCATCGACGCGCCGGGCGGCGTCATACGCAACATCACCCTTGCCGCCGCACACGCCGCGGCTGCGACCGGCCTGGAAGTCACGATGAGCCATCTCGTGCGGGCCGCCTTCAGCAACCACCGCAAGCGAGGCCGCATGTTGAAGTCAGCCGATTTCGGCTCCTTCGCGGACGATCTGGACTGACCCGGCCCGAATGGCGTGGCCGAAAGTGCCGAAGTCGTTGTCGTGGCGGTGCCGTGCGCATAACGTGACCGTCACGCATCCTGGGGGTTGGGGGACACGTGGCACAGCAGATGCCCAGGTCGGCACGCGAGGACGCAGCAGCGCTGGAGCACGCCCACAAAGGTGTGGAGTTCGTCCCGGCCCCCGCGGCCGCGTCCCCGGTACGACGGCTCACCGTCGGCGCCGCCAACGATCCTGCCGAGCTCGAGGCCGACAGGTTGGCCGAGCTGGCGCTCTCGACCGCGCGGGACTGGCAGCCGGAGGGTGAGCTTGACGTCGCCGGCGGCCACGGGGCCGCCGGGCTCGCAGTGGCGCGACGAGCGGCAACGAGTGGCGAGGCGTTCGACCTCCCGGCCGACGCCCTGCTGGCGGGCAGCCCGGGTCAGGCCCTGCCCGATGATGTCCGGGTCCGGATGGAGCGGGGGTTCGGCACCGACTTCTCCGGTGTCCGCGTGCACGACGGCACCGGATCGGCGCAGCTGTCCCGCTCGATGCAGGCGCGCGCGTTCACGCACGGCACCGACATCCACTTCGACGCCGGGGAGTTCAAGCCCGGCACGTCCGAGGGCGACCATGTCCTCGCGCACGAGCTCGCGCACGTCGTCCAGGCCGGTGGCGCAGCGCGGCGCACGGTGCGTCGGTTCCCGCGCACCGCGCTTGCGGGTCCCGTCGACTGGAGTGCGCTCACCGGCACGGTCAAGAAACCGGGTGAGGGTGCCTCCGGTGGCGTCTACCTGATGTGGCCGAAGGACAAGAACAGCGACCTGAACATGATCGTGGCCAAGCCGGTCTTCGGCGAGAGCGGCAACGGCACCCGTGAGACCGGCGAGCAGATGCAGTTCGGCGACCGGGCCTTGTCCCAGTGGTTCGGCATCGGAACCCCCGCCTCTCGCGTCCTCAAACGAGGGTCCCAGGAGTTCGCCCAGCTCGTCGCGCTGCTCAAGCCTTACCAGCCGCCGAAGAGGGAAAGCGACCCGAACGCGCTCATCCAGGAGTCCTGGACGGCTCTCGAGCAGGCGGAGTCGTTCATCGTCATGTCGGCGGTCCCGGACGGCAAGTCCATCGGCTCGATGGCCGAGGACGCCGGCAAGGAGGGTGGGAAGGCGAGCGCTGACCTCTACCGCGCCATTTTCGACGGGGTGTTCCTCACGCAGCTCGGTCAGCTCTGCATCGGCGACTTGTTGCTGGGCAACAACGACCGCATGGTCGGCCGCGCGATGAACGTCGGCAACGTCATGGTGTCGATGCAGGGGGACAAGCCCAAGCTCTACGCCATCGACACCAACACGGTCCTCGACCGGTTCGAGCCCAAGCGGGTGGCAGAAGAGGGCTCGGCCAGCTCCGTGTTCGGTGGCTTCCAGGGCACCAAGCAGACCTTCGAGGACGGCCCGGCCGACATCCTCGATGCCTTCTTCAGGACCATCGTCAAGCGCGTTCGCAGCAGCACGCCGCCCACGCCCGTCAACGGCAATGCCCCAGTCATGTCACCCGCCGACCTGATCGAGTCGAGCTACCAGAACAACCGCGACCACCACCTGGCGTCGTTCGAGTACGGCTGGAACGACGCGCTGATCACGATCATGGCGATGGTCAACAGCAAGCAGGGCCGCAAGCAGATGAAGGGCCTCGTCAAGGAGTACGAGGGGACCGAAGGCGAGTCCAACATCAAGTCGGGCGCGTTGATGACCAACGCGATGTATCTCGGCGCCAAGGCCGAGGGAAAGACGCACGACGAGGCCAAGGAGGACCCGGCGAAGTATGCCGCGCTGAAGACCATCGAGACCTTCAAGCCCGACTCGCTGGCCATCCCGACCGATCAGTACTTCTGGAACGTCGCGCGGGTGCCGGCCAGCGACGCGCTCAACGCTGCTTGGGACGACATGCCCGCCGTTCCGGATCCTTCCGTGCTCGGCGCCCTGATGCCGTCGTCCGAGCGGAGATGGACGAGCTGGAACCAGAGCAGCTGGAACGAGCTGGACCGAGGTGTCGACGCGATGGTCGGCGATCTCGAAGGCCTCGGCACCAAGAAGCGAGGCGTGTTCCGCAAGGAGACCTCACGCAACCGCGTCGTCGCGGGCAAGTTCATCGGCGAGTCGTTCCGGCTGGGCGCCGGCGCCGTCCGCGCCACCGCCCTCGCCGGTCAGGTCGTCGAGCTCAACGAGGCGATCGAGATGGCCACGGCCGGCTCGATCCCGAAGCAGAAGGCGGCGCGGGCCGTGCCCGGCGCGACCTTCGTGCAGAACTACGCCCCGATGATGGCCGACAACCTCAGCCAGTACCTGACCCAGATCCAGAAGGCTCAGGAAGGCGTGATGAAGGTGAAGCGGTTCGAAAGCCGCGGCTCCTTGAAGACCGGCCTCAACAGGGTCGAGAAGCATCTCAGCGCCGGTTTGACCCGGTTCAAGAAGAGCACCCAGAACGCGAACGTCTACGTCAACCTGCTCAAGAGCGCGGCTCGCTGACCTCGCCCAGTCCCACCCCGCCCGTGTCTATGACACGGAAGGCCCAGGTCGGGCTTCCGGTGTAGCGGGGACATATCTGGCGGGGTGGACACAACGAGCTATCCACCGAATTCCGTTCGGATGGTTGTGCGGTAAGTGTCGGCCGTGACGGGCGTCACACGCTTACTTTTGGGCCACTCTCCGCCTGTTACCCCCAGGCAGTCCCTCAGGTCCGAACGGGAGCCACCCAACGATGTCGATCCGCCTCCTCAGGTCACTGTCCCGTCCCCGCACCCTTGCGACGGCCGCCGCCGTGGCCGCGCTGTCGGTCACCGCCGCCTGCAGCAGCAGCTCGAGCGGTGGCAACCCCACCGTGCAGCCCACCGACACCGGCGCTGCGGTCACGCCGGCGGCCAACTCGGTGCTCGACGCGGTCTACAAGGGCACGCTCGCCTCGCCGGACCCGGCGTCGCGTCCGGCGGTCAAGGGCAAGAACCTCTGGATCATCTCCGGTGGGCAGTCGTCCGAGAGCAGCTCCGTTCCGGTCAACGCCGCTCAGGAGGCCGCGAAGAAGCTCGGCTGGACCGTCCACATCTACGACACCCAGCTCAACCCCGCCAACGACGCGACCGGCGTATCCCAAGCCATCGCCGCGCACGCCGACGGGATCATCCTCGACGCGATCGACTGCTCGTTCGTCAAGTCCCAGCTCGAGCAGGCCAAGTCGCAGGGCATTCTCACCGTGCCGATCTACGCCTACGACTGCAATGACCCCTACTCCGGCAAGGGCGGCCAGGCGCTGTTCAGCGCCTTCATCAACTACGGGCCGATCGCGGCGAAGAACCTAGGTGCGTTCGCGGAGAAGTACGGCTTCGCGCAAGGACAGGCGGCCATTGCGGCCACCGGCGGGCATGCCAAGGTCGTCTTCTTCAACGACACGCAGGTCACCGTCCTGCACTACACCGGCACCGGCTTCCTCAACGCCATCAAGCAGTGCTCGGGCTGCAGCGTCGTCAAGAGCATCGACTTCACCGGCCTGCAGCTCGGGCCGCAGCTTCAGCAGATGGCAACGTCTGCTCTGCTCCAGCACCCCGAGGCAAACGTCGTCAAGAGTCCGTTCACCGCGGCAACGCTGCTCAGCATCGGTCCGGCGGTTGTGCAGTCCGGCAACGCGAGCAAGCTGTTCGTGATGGGCGGCGAGGGCTTCGCCGACGAGCTCAACCTGCTGCGCAACCATCAGGGTGTCAACGCGGTCATGATCTCGCCGTCCGACTGGACCGGTTGGGCCGCAGTGGACACGATGAACAGCCTCTTCCAGCACAAGACGCCGGCCTACTCCGGTCTGGGCTGGCAGCTCGTTGACGGGACGCACAACCTTCCCGCCAGCGGCGCGTGGGTCCCGCCGGTCGACTTCAAGGCCATCTATGCAAAGGCCTGGGGCGTCGGCTGATGCCATCAGTTCTCGCTGAGCCGCGCATCGCCCTGACGATGCGCGGCCTCAGCAAGACCTACAACGGAAACCTTGCCCTGGACTCACTGTTCCTGCAGATCCGGCCCGGGGAGATCCACGCCCTGCTCGGCGGCAACGGGTCGGGCAAGTCGACCACCATCAAGATCCTCGCTGGCGTGGTCCAGGCGGACCCCGGTGGGGAGATTGTCGTCGGCGACACCGTCGCCGGTGTTTCCGAGTGGTCGCCGGCTCGGGCGCACGCCGCCGGGCTCCGCTTCGTGCACCAGCAGCCGGCAGTGTTCCCGGAGCTGAGCGTTGCCGAGAACCTCGCGCTGGGCGCAGGTTTCCCGCGCGGAATCGGTGGTCGAATCGACTGGCCGGCGCTGCATGTCCGCACCAAGGAGCTGCTGGCGAAGTACGACATCGCCGCCACCCCGAAGACACCGCTCGGCATGCTGCGTGCTGCCGACCGCAGCCGGGTCGCGATCATGCGCGCCCTGCAGGACCGCGATGACGCGGACAGCGGCGTGCTCGTGCTCGACGAACCGACTGCGGCCCTGCCGGATGTCGAAGTCGCTCACCTCCTTGACGCATTGCGGAGCTACGCCGCGGCGGGCCAGACGATCCTCTACGTCAGCCATCGGCTCGACGAGGTGCTGTCGGTGGCCGACCGCATCACAGTCCTCCGCGACGGTCGCAAGGTCGACACGGTCGAGGCCAAGGGGTTGTCGGAGGCCGACCTGATCGAGCTCATCGTCGGCCGTCCACTCGACCGGGTGTTCCCGCCGGGTACCTCCGACGTGACCGAGGACGCGGCGCTGGTCATCCGCGGACTGACCGGAGGCCCACTGCGAGGCGTCGACCTGACGCTGCGCCGGGGTGAGGTGCTCGGCATCGCCGGCCTGCTCGGCAGCGGCCGGTCCGAGCTCATGCGCATGCTCTTCGGTGCCTACCCGATCGACGCGGGCACGGTCACGCTCGACGGCGCGCCGTACCGCCCGCGCACTCCGGACGCGGCGATGAAGGCAGGCGTGGCCTATGTGCCGGAGGACCGGCATGCCGATGCGCTGCTGCAGGGCGAGAGCGTGCGGCACAACCTGTCGGCGGGGCAGGCGAACCACTACTTCCGCAACTTCGTCTACCGGCACAAGCAAGAACGTGCCGACTCGCAGCGCTCGATCTCGGACTTCCTCATCCGGACCTTCAACGACGAGCAGCCGATCGAGACGCTGTCCGGCGGCAACCAGCAAAAGGTCGTGATCGCGCGATGGCTGCGGCGGCACCCGAAGGTGCTGCTCCTCGACGAGCCCACGCAGGGCGTCGACGTCGGCGCGCGCTCGGAGATCTACCAGCTGATCCGCAAGGCGACGGACGCCGGCACGAGCGTGATCCTCGTCGCCAGTGAGCCGGAAGAGCTCGCGCACTCCTCCGACCGGGTCGCCATCCTGCGGGGCGGGCGCATCACCGCCGTCGTCGAGCAGCCGATGGACGCCCATCGGCTCACGGAGCTCATGAACTCCACGGAGGGATCGCCGTGACACGCGCAATGCACAGGCTCCGTACCAGAGCGTCGGTCGACGAGGTGCCAAGCCCCCGAGTCGCGGAGGACCTTGCTGTCGTGACTGCTGCTGATGCGGCCCAGGACACCACACCCACCTTGGCCGAGCCGATGCGCACAAGTGCCGGCACTCCCCGAGCCAGTGGCTCGCCGCAGCGTCCCCCGCGCACGACCGGGTCGATCGCCTTCGGCATCTTCCGGCAGTACTCGCTGCCGATCCTGCTGGTGGTCTCCATCCTGATCTACAGCATGTGGGGCGGGGACGTGTCGAGGACGTTCAACACGTCCGCGAACTGGCAGAACATCGCCGCCAGCCAGGCGGTCAGTGGCGTGCTCACCCTTGGCATCCTGCTGACCCTGGTCTCGGGCAACTTCGACCTGTCGATCGGCAACATCTGCGGGCTCAGCTCCGTCATGACCGCGGCTGCCTACTCGCACTGGCACCTGCCGCTGTTCGCCGGCATCGCCATCGGCATCGTCATCGGTGCGGCAGTCGGAGGCATGAACGGCTTCCTGAGCACCCAGCTGCACGTCGACCCGTTCATCATCACGCTGGGCACGGCGTCGATCATCCTGGGCTTCGTCGACTGGTACACCAAGGGTCAGTCGATCATCAACGGCATCCCGAGCTCGCTCGTGACGTTCGGGCGAACCAACTTCCTTGGTGTGCCGGAGATCGCGTGGGTGCTCGGCATCGTCGCGCTGCTCATCTACTACGTGCTGGAGCACACTCCCTACGGACGTGCGTTGCACGCGATCGGGTCCAACCGCGCGGCGGCGGCACTGGTCGGCATCCGGGTCGAGCGCACCATCACCTCCGCCTTCGCCCTGACCGGCGCGTTCGCCGGTGTGGCCGGCGTCCTGCTTCTCGCGCACACCGGCTCCGGCAACCCGACGATCGGCCCGACGTTCACGCTTGCCGCCCTTGCGTCGGCATTCCTGGGCGCGGTGTCGTTCAAGGTCGGTCGCCTCAACGTGCCAGGCACGCTGGTCGCCATCTTCTTCCTGGGTGTGAACATCACCGGTCTCACCTACGCCGGGGTGCAGAACTGGATCACCGAGGTCTTCACCGGCATGACCCTCATTCTCGCGGTCGCCCTCGCGGCCGTGCTCTCCAAGGAGCGCAAGGCCAAGCGACCGACAGCCGAACCGTCGGCAGAGCAGACAAGGAACCCAGCATGAACGCCAGACACTCCGTACGACGGGGAAGCACGAAGCGAGCAGCGGGCATCTGCATCGCAGCAGCCGTAGTGGTCCTCGTGCCACGCATCGCGCTGGCCGCAGACAGCGGCGCGCCGACGATTCGCGCCCTCATCGGCTCGAACGGCTCCGTATCGTCCGTCAAGCAGTACACCCCCGACGGCGCGACCAGCGCCTTCGGCGGCCAGCTGCCGGTGACGATGAAGATCACCCACACCGCATCGGGTGCAGCCAACACGTTCACCTACCACGTCGAGAACACCTTCACGCAGACGCAGACCATCCATTACGACGACACCGCGGGCAATGCGCATCACACGAGCGTGCAGCTGCAACTGCCGCTCGTTGCGCAGCTCGGTGTCGATGTGCCGGCAGCGATGGGCGCGATCGACGCGGCCGGCGCGACCGTCACCGAAGAGGCCGGCGGCACGCGCCACGTCCTCTGGAACATGGTGCTGTTCACCCCGCTCGGCTCGTCGGCGCAGGACGTCAGCTTCACGACAGCCGGGGCCGGCAACCCGGTCGCCGAGCTGCGCGCGACCGCCGTCGACCCGACGACCACACCCGGACTGTCCAGTGCGAGCCAGACCGCGACGGCCGGCTTCCAGCAGGATGACTTCTGGGCCGGCTTCGCGAGCGGCGGCAACAGCGGTCTCGACCAGCTGAGCACGGGCACCGCCAGCCTGGTCGACGGTCTTGTGCAGCTGTTCGCCGGTGCGACCCAGCTGCACAACGGCATCGTCACCGCCGGTGACGGCGCCAACAAGCTCGACGTCGGCACCAAGTCGGCGTACGTCGGCTCGAAGAAGCTGAGCGCCGGCCTCGGCCTGATCCACGGCGGCCTGAACAAGTCGTCGCTGGGTCTCACCGGCGGTCTCCGGCTGATCCACGACGGCTTGAACAACACCTCGGCCGGGCTCACCGGTGGTCTCACGGCCATCCACAACGGCCAGGCCTCGCTCACCAGCGGGATCTCCGACATTCACGCCGGCCAGGCCTCGTTGACGACCGGCCTGCAGCAGCTCGCCGGCGGCCTCGCGCAGTTCGCCGATCCCGTCAACGGTCTGCAGAAGGGCGTCGTCGGCCTCACCGCGATCCAGGGCGGTGTGCAGGCAATGCTCGCCGGCGTCGGCGCCGACGGCACCCCGAGCACGCTGCTCGACGGCGTGAAGCAGCTCCACGACGGCGCCGAAGCGTTGAAGTCTGCGTTCACCAACCCGACGACCGGCATCAACGTCGGTGTCGCCTGCTCGATCGACGTGATGGGGGTCGTGATCAACGGCAACGCGACGCCCGCCGTCGCCGACCCGTGCTTCGCGGCGGCTCCGTTCAACGGCATCCGGCCGCTGCTCCCGTCCATGGCGTCGATCGGTGCAGTCAGCGCGGGCGAGTCCGCGATCCTGCAGGGCGTGCTCACCAATGCTCTGAACCCGATCTACGCCGGGCTGACCAACCCGAGCCCGGCATCGGGCGTCGTAGCTGGTATCAGTGCCATCTCCGCCGGTGCCAGCCTCATCCACGGCGGGTTGTCGCACCCGGCGGGCGCCGGCGGGCCGACCGACCCCGGTGGCCTCAAGGAAGGCCTGTCGGCCGTGAACGCCGGTCTCA